>NZ_JBQLZP010000455.1:0-4734 GCF_052168335.1 Roseicyclus sp.
CGTCGCTGTCGGACGGGACGGGCGCCGAGAGGCGCAGCCTCTACAGCCGCGAGGACATGCAGCCGGTCCTGCCTGTCTTCGGCGGCCTCGACTGAAGGGGGGAACACGTGAGCGAGAAGGTCACAGGCATCTCGGCCATCCTCTCCGCCGGCAACGGCAATCGCGACATCGCCTTCGCGCTCGGCATCGCGCTGGTGCTCGGCATCCTCTTCATCCCGCTGCCGCCCGTCCTGCTCGACATGGGCCTGGCGCTCTCGCTGTCCTTCTCGGCGCTGATCCTCATGGTCGCGCTCTGGGTGCCGCGCCCGCTCGAGTTCAACAGCTTCCCGACGCTGCTGCTCGTGGTGACGATGCTGCGGCTGTCGCTGAACGTCGCCTCGACGCGCCTGATCCTCGCCGAGGGCCATACCGGGACGAACGCCGCCGGCGACGTGATCGAGGGGTTCTCGCGCTTCATCGCGACCGGCAACTACGTGATCGGGATCATCGTCTTCACGATCCTCGTGGTGATCAACTTCGTGGTCATCTCGAAGGGCTCGACCCGGATCGCCGAGGTCTCGGCGCGCTTCGCGCTCGACGCCATGCCGGGCAAGCAGATGGCCATCGACGCCGACCTCGGCGCGGGCCTCATCGACGAGACCGAGGCCAAGCGCCGGCGCAAGGAGCTCGAGGACGAGACGAGCTTCTACGGCGCCATGGACGGCGCGTCGAAATTCGTGCGCGGCGACGCGGTGGCGGGCATCATCATCACGCTGATCAACCTGATCGGCGGCATCCTGATCGGCGTCCTCCAGCACGGGCTGACGATCGGCGAGGCGGGCAACGTCTACACGATCCTGACCATCGGCGACGGGCTGGTGACGCAGATCCCCGCGCTGCTCGTCTCGCTCGCGGCGGGCATCATCGTCACCAAGGGCGGCACCGAGGGGGCGACGAACGAGGCCGTGCTCGCGCAGCTCGGGGGCTACCCCAAGGCGCTCTACATGGCCGCCGCGCTCCTGATGGCGATCGGGCTTCTTCCCGGCTTCCCCATGCCGATCTTCGGTTTCCTCGCGGCGCTCCTGGCGGGCCTGGGCTACGCCATGCAGCGCACGAACGCCGCTGACAGAACGGCGGAAGCCGCGCGCGCGAAGGCGGCGGACGACGCCGAGGCGGACGCGGACGACAACATCTCGCAGACGATGAAGCTCGACGAGATCCGCCTGGACGTGGGCTCGGCCCTCGTGCCGCTGGTCAACCGGCCGGACGCCGCGCTGCCCGGCAAGGTCAAGAGCCTGCGCAAGCTCTTCGCGCGCGACTACGGCTTCGTCCTGCCCGCCGTCCGCATCACCGACGATGCGAGCCTGCCCGCGAACGCCTACGCGATCCTCGTGCATGGCGTCGAGGTGGCGCGGGGCGAGGTGCGCCCGATGGGGATGATGGTCATCGCCCCGGCGGAGGAGACCGCGTCGCTCGTCGGAGAACGCTCGAAGGACCCGACCTTCGGGCTCGACGTGGTCTGGGTCGACCGCAGCGCGGCGGGCGCCGCCGAGGATCGCGGCCTGACCGTTGTGGACCCCGAGAGCGTCATGACCACGCACCTCACCGAGGTCGTGAAGGAACACATGCCCGAGCTCCTGACCTTCGGCGCGACGCGGGCGCTGATCGAGGGGCTCGACCGCGACTACCAGAAGCTCGCCTCGGAAATCCCCGGCGGCCAGCCCGTCATCCTCGTGCAACAGGTTCTGCAGACGCTCCTGTCCGAGCGGGTGTCGATCCGCAACCTGCCCTCGATCGTCGAGGCCATCGCCGAGGCCGCCCGGCGCACGACCGACGTGGCGCAGGTCACGAACCACGTGCGCCAGCGTCTCTCGAACCAGATCTGCAAGGCGCTCGCCGACGCGCAGGGCTTCGTGCCGGTGATCGCGCTCAGCGCATCCTGGGAAAAGGAGTTCTCCGAGGCGCTGAGGGCGAACGGCGACGAGCGCACGCTCGTCATGTCGCCGCAACGGGTGCAGGAATTCGTGCTCGAGGCGCGCAAGGAGATCCAGCGCTTCGCGCAGAAGGACGAATGGCCCGCGATCATGGTGGGCCCCGAGGTCCGCAGCTTCGTGCGCTCCATGCTGGAGCGGGTGAGCCCGGCCACGCAGGTCGTCTCGCACGGCGAGATCCACCGCAAGGCGACGCTGAAGACCGTCGCGCGCATCGGCGGCTGACGTGGACCTCTCCGCCTTCCTCTCCGAGCAGTTCCTGGGCTTCCTCCTCGTCTTCGCGCGGCTCGGCTCGGCGCTCATGTTCATGCCGGGCTTCGGCGAGCAGCCGGTCCCGGTCCGCCATCGCCTGCTCTTCGCGCTCGCGCTGTCGGCGGCCCTCAGGCCGGCGACGCCCGTGGACGCCGCGATGCCGGACGGGCCGCTGGACCTCGCGGTGATCCTCGGGACGGAGATCACGATCGGGCTCTGGATCGGCCTCACGGCGCGCGTGCTCCTGTCCGCGTTGCAGTTCGCGGGCTACCAGATCGGCACCGTCGCGGGCCTCGCCAACGCCTTCGGGCCGCAGCTCGGCTCGTTCGAGGGCTCGACGATGGTGGCGAGCGGCCTCCTGATCGCGGGCGTCGCGCTGATCTTCGCGACGGACCTCCACCACGTCATCATCGGCGCGCTCCTGATGAGCTACGACGTCTTTCCGGTCGGCCTGATCATGCCGGGGGACCTCGCGCAGCAGATCGTCCGCGCGGCCGCCATGAGCTTCTGGATCGGCGTCGCGATCACCGCGCCCTTCTACGTGATGGGCCTCCTGCTGAACCTCGGGCTCGGCCTGGCCAACAAGATGATGCCGACGCTGCCCGTCTTCTTCGTCGCGGTGCCCGTGCTGATCGCGGCGGGCCTCCTCGTCCTCGCGCTGAGCGGTCCCGCCCTCTTCCGCGGGTTTCTCGACACCTTCGCCACCTGGCTCGGCACGATGAGCTTCTGAGGGGACATGGCCGAAGAGGAAGACCAGAGTAGCAAGACAGAGGAAGCGACCGAGCAGAAACTGCGGAAGTCGCGGACCAAGGGCGATGTCCCGAGCTCGCGCGAGCCTTCGGTCGCGATGAGCGTCATGGCGCTCTTCGTGATCGTCTTCTACCTCGCTCCGGGCGTCATGACCAATCTCGGCGGCGCTCTGAAAGGGCTGATCGACATGGCGGGGGCAATCGAGGTGGGCCAGGGGCGGACCGGCCTGCGCGATCTCGGGGCCGTGTCGGAGCCGCTCGCATGGGCGGTGGCCGCGATCCTCGCGCCCGTCATGGGCGTGATGATCTTCGCCGCCGTCTTCGGCATGATCGTGCAGGGCGAGACCGTGGTGGCGCTCGAGCGCATCAAGCCGAAACTCTCGAAGGTCTCGCCGCTCGCGGGCTTCAAGAGGCTGTTCTCGATCGACGCGCTCGTCGAGTTCGCCAAGAGCCTCGCCAAGGTGGCCGTCGTCGCCGCGATCGCCGGGTGGATCGGCAGCCGGGTGGTGACGTCGATGTGGGAGGCGCCCGTCTTCCTTCCCGAAAGCCTGCTCGGCTATTCCGGTTCGGCCGCGGCGCGCATCCTCATTGCCTGCGGCACGGTCCTTGCCGCCATCGCGGTTCTCGACGTGATCTGGAAGCGGGCGCAGTGGCTCAAGAAGCAGCGCATGACGCTGAGGGAGCTGCGCGACGAGCACAAGGACACCGAGGGCGACCCCTTCATCCGGGCCAAGCGGGCGGGCATCCGGCGGCAGCGCGCACGGCAGCGGATCTCGGCCGCGGTGCCGACGGCCACGGTCGTCATCGCCAACCCGACGCATTTCGCCGTCGCGCTCAGGTACGAGCTCGGCCGCGACGCCGCGCCGACCTGCGTGGCCAAGGGCACCGACCGCGTCGCCGCGCGCATCCGCGAGATCGCCCGCGAGGCCGGCGTCCCCATCGTCGAGAACCGTCCCCTCGCCCGCATTCTCCACGCGACCGTCGAGGTCGACGACCCGGTCCCGGTCGAGCACTGGAAGGCCGTGGCCGAGATCATCGCCTACGTGATGGATCTGCGCCGCAACCTCGACCGGCAGCCTCCCGAAGGGTCGCGCCTGCGGCTCGAGGACTAGGGACCGCCCTATTGCAGGCGCAGGTTCGAGAGATCCTGGTCGCCCGGAAGCCGCGACCGCTCGAGGAAGATCCGCGACAGGGCCCGCGCCAGCACCGGATCGAGCGCTGCGAGGATGGGCGCCGCATCGCGCTCGGCCATGGTGGCGAAGACCATGAAGGTCGTCTCCATGTCGAGATCGTTCATGATGACGGCAGCCTGCTCGGGCTCCATGTTCCGGTAGAGGTTCACGAGGCGTTGCAGGTCCTCGGCCTGCGCGGCCTCGGCCTGCGCCAGCAGCGCCTCGACCCGGTCGCGCACCTCGGCAAGCTGCGCCGCCTCGGCCTCGAGCTGCGCGCGGGCGAGGTCCAGCGCCGCGCGGCGGTCGTCGAGCTCCGCCCGCTGTCGCTCGAGAAGCGCGCGCTCCTCGGCGATGGCGGCGAAGGCCTCCTCGGTCGGGGTGCACTGGTCCGTGTCCGAGACCTGCTTGAGGATGCGCGCGGCGGGACCCTTGCCGGTCTCGCCGACACCGTGATCGGCGTGTCCCGGCCCGGCGACCGACGCCGCCGCGCCGAGCAGGACGAGGACGCTCCACCTCATGCGTGGCGCTTCCGTGCGTCGTCGAAGAAGCTGCGGATGAGGTCGGGCTTCGCCGGCATCCGCATCACCGCGG
>NZ_JBQLZP010000456.1:0-1834 GCF_052168335.1 Roseicyclus sp.
TCCCCCTCGGACAGGACGACGAGATCGCCCGGCAGGAGCTCGCGCGCCGGGATCGTCGTCTCGACCCCGTCCCGCACGACGACCGCGTGCGGCGTCAGCATGGCGCGCAGCGCCTCGATCGCCCGCTCGGCCCGCCATTCCTGCACGAAGCCGAGGAGCGCGTTCAGAACGACGACCGCCCCGATGACGATGGCGTCGATGGTCTCGCCGAGGGCCGCCGCGATCCCGGCGGCCGCGATCAGCATCAGGACGAGGAGGCCGGTGAACTGCCGCACCAGCACCGCGAGGGGGGAGACCGGCGGCGGCGCCTCGATCTCGTTCCAGCCGTAGCGCGCCCTGAGCTCCTCGACCTCCGCCGAGGCGAGGCCGCGCGGCGCCGTCTCGGGGGTCATCGCCATTCCCGCACCCGGCCCGTGCCGCTCCGATTCGTCTGGCCCCGATCCGTCTGGCCCCGATCCATCTGGCCGGTATCCTCGCGTTTCGCCATGGGCTCCCGCCGGTTCCTGTCGCCGCCTCTGGTCCTGCCTCCGACGGCTAGTCCGTCACACCACCCGCCGCCTTGCGCTGGGTCAAGGCGGGCAGGCCCCGGGGAAAGGGCGCTTTGTCTTGGTGCGGGCGGGGGGACTCGAACCCCCACGGCACGAAGGCCCACGGATTTTAAGTCCGATATGTCTACCGGTTCCATCACGCCCGCAGCCCCTCCGGGCTACAGCGCGGACCCGCGGAATTCAATCTTGGCGGCGGTGAGGGGGCGCGCCGGATGGGCCTTGGGCGAGGTGGGGCTCCGCCGCCGGCGGGCGCCGCGCGCGCCGAATGGCTGCGTGCCCGGTCCTGTCGCAGGAGTGGGGGGCGGGCACGCAGCCGTCTCGTCACAGCAAGCAGGCAGAGGCGTGGGGCCGGTCGGCCCGACACGCCCCTTGTCGCGCAAATTGCTTAAAGGATCGTAAACCTTGAATCATCGTCGCCCCGCGCTTTGCGGCAGATCAAGGTGACGCGGCGTTCGCCGGTGCATCCTGAGGCCGAGCGCGCATACTGCCTGAGGAGACCGCCATGCCGCGGAGCCTTCGAGACCTCCTGACGGTGTCGCCGCCCACCTTCGACCGGACCTCGTTCGCCGGGGTCGACCGGCAACTGGGCGCGGCCCATCCCCCCTACGACCGGACCTGGCTGATGGCGCGGTTCGGCGAGGGGCTCCAGATCCGCATGCTTCCCCCGCCGAATGCGGGCATCGTCCTGTTCCAGCCGGGCCGGCTGTCCTGGCGGCCCATCGACGGGCTCGACGATGCCGTGGTGGTCCACGACCTGCGCGTCAGTTCCGGCCCCGGTGCCCGCGCCGCCGCCGACAGGCTCTGGCGCGGCGTCGAGGATTTCGCGCGCTTCTACGGCTTTTCCGCGGTGCTCGCGATCCTCGGCGCGGAGGAGGGGCTCGTCTCGCCGCTCTGTGCGCCGGGTCGCGGCTGGATGACGGCCGATGTCGGCCCCGGCGCCGCGCGGCTGGCCGCGCGCATCCTGCACGGACCCGTCGCGCTGCCACGCTTCCCCCGCGACTGGCTGGCGCGCGCCGCGTCCACCGGGCCGGGCGCGGTGATCCAGACCACGGGCGAGAGCCAGAAGCTCGAGACGCGCGCCGCCCGGCTGACGGCCCGCGCCGCCGAGCGCGGGATCAGGGTGCGGCGCGACCGCTTCTCGCGCCCCGACGAGGCGCGCGCCCGCGCCGTCAGCCCGGGCGCGACCTTCTCGGTCCTCGTCGACGGTGTCCGCATCGGCGGCACGGAGCTGAGCGACGCCGCGATCCTCGCGGCCTTCGCGGAGGGCGGCCGGGTCTAGAGCCCCT
>NZ_JBQLZP010000457.1:0-15167 GCF_052168335.1 Roseicyclus sp.
GCCATGAGCCAGGACCGGATGCGCCCCCTCGGCGACGAGAAGCGGCATTACTGGCTCGCGCTCGGCATGGCGCGGACCTCCGGCGCCGACCTCCAGCGCGCGCTCGAGGAGGGGTGGATCACCCATGCCGACTGGGCCGGGGTGGTGCAGCGCTGCCGCGGTTGCGGCTGGGCCGAGGGCTGCGACTGCTGGATGCGGGCGCAGGATCCCGACGCGGTGTCCGAAGTCCCGCAGGCCTGCCCCAACGCCGGTTTCTTCGAGCGCGCCCTCGCCGCTCAGCCGGAGGACGTCTCCTCCTGACACCAGGCCTCCGCCTCGGGCGTGGCCGCGACCTCCTCCCAGGTGATGACCGGCAGGTCGTAGGGATGCTCGGCTGCGATCAGCGCGACGAGGTCGGCGCGGCGGGCCACCGTCGTCTTGAAGGTGACGGACACCTCGGTCTCTTCCTCGACGCCGCCCTTCCAGTGAAACAGGCTGACGATCCCCGGCGTGAGGTTGGCACAGGCTGCGAGCCGCGCCTCCAGCGCCGCACGCGCGAGCCGCTTGGCGGTCTCGGCCGTGTCGCAGGTGATGGTGACGTGGATCATCAGGCGAGCACTATGCGCGCTTCAACTTGATGACGTTCGACTGGGAGTGGTTTGTGTAGGTCGGCCATTCAGGGGTGTAGGCTTCTGCCTGATTGCCCCAGACGGTCCAACCTTCGCGAGGGCCTCGCGCAAAGAGTTCGAGCCTCGGTCCCCAACTGCAACGTTCGATTATTTCGTATTGCTCGTCGGGCTTGCGACTGTGTTCACGCTTCTGTGTCGAGATAATGTTCTCCTGCGACCGTCCGGGCGCAAGCGTTCGGACGTCTTTCCCACGGACCCCGAACAGCAGTACCTCGGTCACATTACGGAAGTAGAACCCAACACCGCGCCGGTCTGGGCCTCCATCCTTGCGCACCTTGTACCAAACGAGATTGCTCTTGTACCTGAATCCCCAGTGTTCCATGACCTTGAGGCCCTCGGGAAGCAGAGCGTTCGGCACCCAAAGGTATAAGTGCGATCGTTCCGCCGCCACGACTTCAACTGGAAGGTCACAGATATCGTCCAGCGTCATGGTCGGGTAGCGGCTCAGGCGCTTGTGCTCCGGCGCCATCTTTCCGGTTCGATTTTGGAACTGCCATGGAGGATCGGCAAGGATCGTGCCGAAGCGGTTGCTGCCGAGAGTTCTGAGCAGATCGTCCGCGGCCTCTGACATGCCTGCCTCCTAGTCAACATATAGACGCTTCGTGATACCGAACACTAATAGTGGACAACCTGCGCCGCCGCCACCCTCAATCCGCGGAAGGAGCTTCGACATGTGTGTGGTCGAAGCTCCGTACGAGGATTTTCGTCCTAAATCCCTAAAGATGTCTTGAAGCTCGTCCGACCTAGTGATGATCACTCCGACGCTGATGGCTCGGAGGTCAAACAACAGGCGGAAGTTGTTGAGGTCGCGGTCGAAGAAGGGATCCTTGTTGTTCCATTCAATCTCGAGCGCAACGCTGTTCTTGAGGCAGTCGACCTTGTGAGTCGGCGAGTCCATCGTCCGGCCGTCTACGATCACGCCTGTCTTGAACTCCTTCTCGCTCCAACCCCGAGAGTAGAGGAAGCTGTCGATGAACGATGCAACCTTCGACTTGCTGCCTCCACCGACCTCAATCCACTCCTTTCGGAGGCGGAAAGCCTGAAGCACAGATATGATGTCGTCCCACTCGGATGGAAAGTCGTGCTTCAGTATCGCACTCGCATGTTTCCACTCGTGCACTTCGTAGTGCGTCCTGATGAACTCCGTCACCCGATCCCTTGCACTCATCGCACCACGCTCCCCCAGAGGTCGTATTCGCCCGCTTCCTCCACCTCGACGGTGACGATGTCGCCGGGCTTCAGGCCTTCGAAGCCTTCGTCGATGAAGAGGTTGCCGTCGATCTCCGGGGCGTCGGCCTTGGTGCGGCAGGTGGCGCCCTCGTCGTCCACCTCGTCGACCAGCACCTCGATCCGGGTGCCGACGCGGGCGGCGAGCTTTGCCTCGGAGATCTCCTGCGCCTTCGCCATGAAGCGGTGCCAGCGCTCCTCCTTCACCTCTTCGGGGACGTGGTCGGGCAGCGCGTTCGACCGCGCGCCGGCGACGTTCTCGTAGCGGAAGCAGCCGACGCGGTCGAGTTGCGCCTCGTCCATCCAGTCGAGGAGCGTCTGGAACTCCGCCTCCGTCTCGCCGGGGTAGCCGACGATGAAGGTGGAGCGGAGCACGATCTCCGGGCAGTCCCGCCGCCAGGCCGCGATCTCGTCGAGCGTGCGCTCCGCCGCGGCGGGCCGCGCCATGCGCCGCAGCGTGTCGGGATGGGCGTGCTGGAAGGGGATGTCGAGATAGGGCAGGAGGCCGCTGCCGCCCTCCGCCATCATCGGCACCAGCTCGCGCACGTGGGGGTAGGGGTAGACATAGTGCAAGCGAATCCAGGCCCCGAGCGTGGACAACTCTCTGGAAAGGTCGAGAATCGGAAACTTCGTGTCGCGCCCCTTCCAGTCCGTGCCGTAGGCCGATGTGTCCTGGCTGATCACCAGGATTTCCTTCACACCCGCCTCCACGAGCTTCTCCGCCTCGCGCATCACGGCGGCCATCGGGCGCGACTGCAGCCGCCCGCGCATGTCCGGGATGATGCAGAAGCGGCACTTGTGATCGCAGCCCTCGGCGATCTTGAGGTAGCTGTAGTGCCGCGGCGTCAGCTTCACGCCCGCGGGCGGCAGGAGGTCGATGAACGGGTCGGGGTCGGGCGGCACGGCGGCGTGGACCGCGTCGAGCACCTGCTCGTACTGCTGCGGCCCGGTTACGGCGAGGACCTTCGGATGTGCGCCGGTGATGTAGTCGGGCTCGGCCCCGAGGCAGCCGGTCACGATCACCCGCCCGTTCTCGCGCAGCGCGTCGCCGATGGCCTCGAGGCTCTCGGCCTTGGCGCTGTCGAGAAAGCCGCAGGTGTTCACGATCACCGCGTCCGCGCCGGCATAGTCGGGACTGATCGCGTAGCCCTCGGCCCGGAGGCGCGTCAGGATGCGCTCGCTGTCGACGAGCGCCTTGGGACAGCCGAGGCTGACCATGCCGATCGTGGGCTGGCCGGGGCGGGCATCGCCCTCGAAGCGCGCACGCGGCGCGAGATCGGGGCGGAGGTCGGGCGGGTTCTGGCTCATGGCCGCGCACATAGCCGGTCCGGGCCGTCTCGGGAAGGCGTCCCGCGGGGGCGGCAGACTGCCGCCCATGCGTGCGAAACCCCGCCGCTTTGGGGTGCGGGCCCGCGCGAAATGTGGCTTACTGCCCGCAAACACGGAAAAAGAGCGGAAAATGCGCTGGATCGTCAGGCTCATCTCTGTCGTCGCGGTCGCGGTCGTGCTGCTGGCGGGGGCGCTTCTCGCGGTGCCGACGGAGCGGATCGCGGCGCTCGTGACCGAGCGCCTCTCGGCCGCGACGGGGCGCGAGGTGGTCATCGCGGGCGACGTGCGCCCGACCCTCTGGCCGAGCCTCGGGGTCCGCGCCGAGGGCTTGCGCATCGGCAATCCCGACTGGGTGGCGGAGGGTCCGCTCCTCGCCGCCGAAAGCCTCCATGTCAGCGTCGCCTGGGCGCCGCTCCTTCAGGGCGAGATCCGGCTCGACCGGGCGGAGATCGACGGCCCGGAAATAACGCTGGTGCGCGACGCCGAGGGGCGGGCGAGCTGGGACGTCGCGGCGGCGAGCGCCGCTCCTCCCGGCCCCGCTCCGGCCGCCACGGCGCAGGGCCCCGGCTTCGCCGTCGGCTTCGACGAGGCGCGGATCACGGAGGGGCGGCTCCGCTGGATCGATGCGGGCACGGGGCAGGACATCGCCGTCACGGGGATCGATGCGGTCCTGTCGCTCCCCGCCGCGACGGGCCCGGCAAGCCTCGTCGCCTCGGCCGAGGTGGGCGGCACGGCGCTGTCGCTCGAGGCGGGGGTCGACGGGCCGGCCGCGTTCCTCGCGGGACAGGTGCGCCCCGTGACGCTCGCGCTCGACTGGCCGGGCGGCCGCGCGGCCTTCGACGGGCGGCTCGCGCTCGCCCCCGCGCTCGAGGGCGCCTTCGAGATCGACGCGCGCGACCTCGGCCCGCTCCTCGGCCTCGCGGGGGCGGTCATGCCGGACCTGCCGCAGGGCCTCGGGCGCGAGCGCATCGCGGCGGGCGGACAGGTGACGCTGACGGAGGCGGGCACGCTTCACCTGCGGGAGGGCGCGCTCACGCTCGACGGCAACCGCCTCGCGCTCGAGGCCGACCTCCTGCCCGGCGAGGAACGCCCGCGCCTGCGCGGCACGCTCTCGGCCGAGACGCTGGCGCTTGCGGCTGTCCCCGAGGGGGGTGCAGGGGGCGGGACGGGTGGCGGCGCGGCCGCTTCCGGCTGGCCGACAGAGCGGATCGACGTCTCGGGCCTCTTCGCGCTCGACGCCGAGCTTGCGCTCCGGGCCGCGTCCATCGACCTCGGCGCGGCCGAGGTGGGGCCGGTCGAGGTCAACGCCAACCTCGACCGCGGGCGGCTCGTCTTCGACATCGGCCGGATCGGCGCCTATGGCGGACGGATCGCGGGGCAGTTCGTGGTGAACGGGCGCAACGGCCTCTCGGTCGGGGGCGACCTGATCGCGGCGGGGGTGCAGCTCAACCCGCTGCTGACGCAGTTCGCGGGCTTCGACCGGCTGGAAGGGACGGGCAGCGCGAGCCTCCAGTTCCTCGGTGTCGGCGACGATCTCGCGACGATCATGGGCAGCCTCTCGGGCGTCGGCGACCTCGCCTTCGGGGCGGGCGCGATCCTCGGCTTCGACCTCGGCGGCATGATCCGCAACCTCGACACCTCCTTCCGGGGCGAGGGCGCGCGCACCGTCTACGACAGCATCTCCGCCGACTTCACCATCGCGGAGGGCGTCCTGTCGAACGACGACCTGATGCTCGACGCGCCCTGGGGCACCGTTCGGGGGGAGGGAACCGTGGACCTCGGCGCGCAAACGGTCGACTACCGTGTGATTCCGGGGGTCATGCGCGACGACGCGGGCCAGAGCGGCATAGAAGTGCCGGTTCTGGTCACCGGGCCGTGGTCGGGCTTGCGTTTCGCGCCGGACCTCGAATACCTCGCCGAACAGGAGTTCCTCGAGCAGCGGGATCGCCTCGCCGCCGAGGCGCGCGAACGTCTCGAAGCCGAGCAGGACCGCGTCGAGCAAGTGGTGCGCGACCGGGCCAACGAGGTCCTCGGGACGGAGATCCAGGCGGGCGACACGCCGGCCGACATCGAGGACGCGCTGAGGGCGCGCCTCGGGACGGAAATGGAAGGCGTCCTGTCGGGGTTCCTCGGCGGCGGCGCAGAACCGGCGGATGGCGCCGCGACGGAGACGGGACAATGATGGCACGAGTTCTTCTGGTGGCGGCCGTCTCGGCGCTTGCGGCCTGCGGCAGCCCCGGCACCCCGGACATCTCCTACAGCGAGCGCCAGCAGGTGCCCGACCTCTATCCGGGCGAGACGCCGCAGATGCGCGCTCTGGTCGAGCAATACGCCGATGTCCACGACATCCCCGAGACGCTGCTGCACCGCGTCATCCAGCGCGAGAGCGACTATCGCGCGGATGCGCGCAACGGTCCCTATTGGGGCCTCATGCAGATCCTGCCGCAGACCGCCCGCACCATGGGCTTCGCGGGCGAGCCGCAGGACCTCCTCGATCCCGAGGTGAACCTCACCTATGCCGGGCGCTACCTGCGCGGGGCGTGGCTCGTCTCGGACGGCGACGTGGACGAGGCCGTCATGTGGTATGCGCGCGGCTACTACTACGAGGCGCGCGACCGCTGCCTCCTCGTGGAAACCGGTCTGGGCGAGCGCGAGATCGCGCGGCACTGCCGTTAGGGGCGGGCGTCAGACCTCCGGCACAGGCTGGCAGAACACCAGCCGGTTGCCGAACGGATCGGTGAGCCGCATTTCGCGGAAACCCCAGGGCATGTCCTCGATCGCCGGTCGCAGCCGCGTGTAGGGCCGTCCCGCCAGTTCGGCGAGCAGCGCGTCGAGATCGGCCACCTCGATGCGGATCGCACTGCCCGGTGTCGCGTCGCCGTGGTGCTCGGAGAGGTGCAACTCGCACGCGCCGCGCCGGATGGCCATGTAGAGCGGCATGTCCGGGCCGAAGCGGTGTTCGAACACGACCTCGAACGCCAGCCAGTCGATGTAGAAGCTCCGCGCCTCGGCCTGCGAGAAACTCCGCAGGACCGGGACGGACGGCTTCACCGCCGCCGATCCCTGCGGCTCGACATCGGCTGGAAGGCCACCCCCACATGGGCGTCGCAATAGGGTTTGCCCTGCTGCACGGGCAGGCCGCAGAAGTAGAAGTCGTCCGTCGCCGGGTCGCCGATGGGCCACTTGCAGGTCCGCTCGGTCAGCTCCATCAGCGTCAGGCGCTTGGCGTGCTTCTCGACCTCGTTCTGCTTGGCGAGCGCCTCGGGGCTGATCTCGTTGGCGGAGGGCTGTGGCGGCAGGGGCTGGCCCGCGGGCACGATGGGCTTGCGCAGCGGCGTGACGTTCGAGGGGCGCGGCGCCTCGGCCGCCGTGTCGGCCACGGCCTCGGGCTCCTTCGGGGCGGGTTTCGGCGCGGCGGGCTTGGCGGCGGGCTTCGCGCCGGTCGCGGGCGCCTCCTCCGGCTCCTTGACGGGGGGCTTGGCGTTCGTCGTGCCGCCCCCGCCCGAGCGGTTCGACAGGCCGAGGCGATGCACCTTGCCGATGACCGCGTTGCGCGTCACGCCGCCGAGTTCCTTGGCGATCTGGCTCGCGGACTGGCCCTCGGTCCACATCTTCTTCAAAAGCTCGACCCGCTCATCGGTCCAGGACATGCCCAACTCCCGTCTCTCGGCCCATGCTCGGGCCACGCTCCAGTCCCGCCATATGGCGATGCCCGCGTCCCGATGAAAGCCCCATTCTATGCGCAGGGCGCGCAGTGGCAAGCGGCTGCCGTCCGGGGTTGCACCAAAGCCGCGCCGTTGTCATCTCTGCCCCATGCGACTGCCCGCCCTGTTCCTGGCCCTGGCCGCCGCCGCGCCCCCGCCCGCAGGGGCCGATCCCGCCGAGATCGCGGCGGCGCTCGCGGCCGAGCCCGCCGTTCCCGGTGCGGTGGTCGGCTGGATCACCGAAGACGACAGCGCGCGCGCCGTCGCGGGCGTCCGGCGCGCAGGCGCTGCGGAGCCGGTGACGGAGGGCGACCTCTGGCACATCGGCTCGCTCACCAAGTCGATGACCGCGACGCTCGCCGCCCGCATGGTCGAGGCGGGGCTGATCGGCTGGGACACGACGGCGGGAGAGCTTCTGGGCGCGGAGCACCCCGACATGGCCGAGGCCTGGCGCGGCGTGCCGCTCGAGGCGTTTCTCCGCCACGCCTCGGGGATGCGGGCGAACCTGTCCCTCTTCGGCACGCTCCGCGTGGGCCAGGGGCCGCGCCGGGACTACGTCGCGCGCGCGCTCGCAAGCCCGCCGGAGGGGGAGCGCGGCGGCTACCTCTATTCCAACGCGGGCTACGTGGTCGCCGGCGCGATGCTCGAGGCCGCGGGCGGCGCGCCCTGGGAGGAGCTCGTCGCGCGCGAGGTCTTCGCGCCCCTCGGCCTTGCCAGCGCGGGCTTCGGCCCGCCCGAGGGCGACCAGCCGCAGGGTCATCGCGGCGCGCTCTTCGGCGGGCTCAGGCCCGTGCCGCCCGGACCCCGCGCGGACAACATCCCGGCCCTCGGCCCCGCGGGGCGCGTGCATCTGTCCGCCGCGGACATGCTGCGCTACCTGCGCGCGCACCTCCTCGCGGAGGAGGAGTACCTCTCGGCCGGGAGCTGGGCGCGCCTCCACCGGGCGGAGGGGCCGGGCGGCTACGCCATGGGCTGGGTCGAGGCGGACGGCGTCCTGCGCCATTCCGGGTCCAACACGATGTGGTTCGCGCAGACGCGCCTCTACCGGGCCGAGGGTGTCGCCGTCTTCGTCGCGGTGAACTCGGGCCTGATCGAGCGGGTCCGCCCGGCGGTGGAGGCCGCGGCGGACGCCGTCTTCACCGACGCCGGCGGTTGACCGCCTCGCGCCAGGCCAGTAGCGCCGCGCCTGCCACGATGACGGCCGCCCCCGCCACGCTGACCGCCGTGGGCAGCACGCCGAAGACGAGCGCGTCGTAGAGGCCCGCGAAGACCAGCGTGAGGTAGGAGAAGGGCGTCACGAAGCTCGCGTCCGCCCGCCGCATCGCGTTGATGAAGAAGGCCTGCGCGCAGGCCATGAGGAGGCCGAGCGCGGCCAGTCCCGCCCATTGCGCGGGCGAAGGCGCCTGCCAGACCCAGAAGGCCGCCGCGCCCGCGATGGCAAGGCCGATGGAGTTGTTGACGAAGAGCACCTGGAGCGGGGCCTCGCGGCCCGCCAGCCGCTTGATGAAGATGAGTTCGAGCCCCAGCGCCAGCGCCGCCCCGAGCGCCAGCAGCGCGCCGGCCTGCATCGCCTCGGTCCCCGGCCGGATCAGGATCATCGCGCCCGCGAAGGCGATGGCGGCGGCCAGCCAGCGCCAGGGGCCGACCCGCTCGCCCAGCAGCGGGATGGCGAGGATCATGCCGAAGACGGGGTTGAGGAAGCTGATCGCCGTCGCGTCGGAGAGCGGGATCGCCGCGGCGGCCGCGAACATGAGCGACACGCCCGACCAGCCGCAGAGCGTCCGGGCGGCGTGGGTGCGGTAGTCGGGCCGCGTCAGGCGCGGGCGCAGGACCGCGACCGTCGCCGCGATGGCGAGCCAGGCGAAGAGGAAGCGGCCGAAACTGACCTGGAGCGGGTGCAGAGGCTCGCCCAGCGTCGCCGTGCCGAGCGCCTTGGCGAGAAGCGTCGTCGCCGCGAGGAAGGCCGTGGCGCCGAGCATGTAGAGGACGGCGGGTCCCGGCGCGGGCGCGATGCCCGCCGGAACGGCGGCGGGCGGCACGGCGGATTGCATCGGGGTTGGCTCAGCCATCGCGGCCGAGGATGAAGCCCGCCACGACCGGGACAAGCCCCTCGTGGAGCGGCAGCGCGGGATCGGCATAGGTCGCCATGTTGGCCGCGAGGTCGGCGTCGTCCGCGATCTGCTTCAGCGTATGCGTCATGCCGCGGAGCACGCTGCGCGCCGCGTCGGGGCGTGCGGCGGCGAGCCTGTCGCCCTCCCGCGCGGGCACCTGGATATCGGCGCTGCCGTGCAGGATGAGGACCGGCAGGCCCGTCTCCGACAGCGCGTCGGCCGGGTCGAGGAGCGCCAGTTCGCGCAGGTAGTCGAGGCTGTCCTCCCCGAAGAGCGGTGCGAGCGGCGGGGGGATGTCCGCGGGATCGGGGCGCCCGCCCGCGACCAGCTCCGCGAGCGCGGCGTCGAGCGCGGGCAGGAGCGGCTCGGTCCCCGGCTGGCGCGCGACCTGCTCGCGGACGAGCCCGCCGATGGGCTGGCCCGCCGTGGCGAGGAGCACGAGGCCGCAGACATGCGGGAGCCCGGCGGCGTCGATGGCGAGGATGCCGCCCTCGGAATGCCCGATCAGCCAGACGCAGTCGGCGCCCGTCGCCTGGCGCAGCGCGTCGATCCATGCAGCAGTGTCCTGTCGGTAGGCGCCGAGGCTCACCTCCATGCCGGGGCCGCCCGCGCTTGCCCCGATGCCGCGCTTGTCGATGCGCGCGGTGGCGATGCCCTCGGCGGCCAGCGCCTCGGCGAGGAGACGGTAGGCGTCGGTCGCGAGGCCCATCGGGTTGTTGGCGTCGCGGTCGGTCGGGCCCGAGCCGGGCAGGATCAGCGCGGCCGCGCGCGTCTCGTTCTCCGGCCGCTCGAGCGTGCCCGCGAGCGTGCCTGCCGTGCTGTCCGCCGCGATCTCCTCGGCCGCGAGGGGCGCGGCGGCGAGGCAGGCGAGAAGGGGCAGCGCGGCGGTGCGGAGGAACATGGTGCAGGTCCTTTCGGTGTCGGGTGTCCGGCGTCAACGGGCGCGGCGGGCGCCCCGGTTCCGCCGG
Source organism: Roseicyclus sp. (assembly GCF_052168335.1). Taxonomy (GTDB): domain Bacteria; phylum Pseudomonadota; class Alphaproteobacteria; order Rhodobacterales; family Rhodobacteraceae; genus Roseibacterium. Next base: position 10,008 of record NZ_JBQLZP010000457.1, read on the forward strand.
ATCAGACGCCGAGGCACCAGCGCAGGATCGCCTTCTGCGCGTGGAGCCGGTTCTCCGCCTCGTCGAAGACGACCGATTGCGGGCCGTCCATCACGGCGCTGGTCACCTCCTCGTCGCGGTGCGCGGGCAGGCAGTGCATGAAGATCGCGTCGGGTTTCGCGTGGGCGAGCAGCGCCTCGTTCACCTGGTAGGGACGGAGCTGGTTGTGCCGCCGCTCGCGCGCGGTCTGGCTGTCGTGCATCGAGACCCAGGTATCGGTCACGACGAGATCGGCACCCGCCACGGCGCGGGCGGGGTCGCGCTCGATCTCGACGCGGGCGCCCTTCGCGCGGGCCTCCTCGAGGAAGACGCGCTCGGGGTCGAGCGTCTCGGGGCCCGAGAAGGTGAGGTCGAAGCCGAACTGCCCGGCGGCATGCGCGAAGCTCGCGAAGACGTTGTTGCCGTCGCCGCACCAGGTGACCTTGCGCCCCGCGATCGGGCCGCGATGCTCCTCGAAGGTGAGGATGTCGGCCATGATCTGGCAGGGATGGGTGCGGTTCGTCAGCCCGTTGACCACGGGAACGGTCGCGTGCTCGGCCATCTCGAGGAGCACCTCCTCCTCGAAGGTGCGGATCATGATGAGATCGACGTAGCGCGAGAGCACGCGGGCGGTGTCGGCGATGGTCTCGCCGTGGCCGAGCTGCATCTCGGAGCCCGAGAGCACCATGGTCTGCCCGCCCATCTGCCGCACGCCCACGTCGAAGGAGACGCGGGTGCGGGTCGAGGGCTTCTCGAAGATCAGCGCGACCATGCGGTCCTTCAGGGGCTGCGCCTCGTCGGGCGCGCCCTTGGGACGGCCGGCGCGCGCGGCCTTCATGGCGGCGGCGCCGTCGATCATGGCCCGGAGGTCGGCGGGGTCGGTCTTGTTGATGTCGAGGAAGTGGTTCATCGGTCTGCCGGTCTGGCTGGCGGCGGAGCGAGGGGGCCGTCTGCCCCCTCGCGCTCCCCCGAGCGGTATTTGGGGAAAGATGAAGGGATCAGGCGGCCTTGATCCTTTCGGAGAGGGCGGTCGCGGCCGCGTCGAGGCGGGAGACGCCCTCGGCGATCTCGGCCTCGGCGATGGTCAGCGCGGGCAGGACGCGCACCACGTTGTCGCCCGCCGGCACGGTCAGGATCCCCGCCTCGTAGCCCGCGGCGACCACATCGGTGTTGGTGGCGCGGCACTTGAGGCCGAGCATGAGGCCCGCGCCGCGGACCCCCTCGAAGATGTCGGGATGGGCGGCGACGAGCCCCTCGAGCCGCTGGCGGAGGAAGCCGGCCTTGGCGCGCACCTCGTCGAGGAAGCCTTCGCGGGTGATCTCGTCCATCACCGCCGCGCCGACCGCGCAGCCGAGCGGGTTGCCGCCGTAGGTGGAGCCGTGGGTGCCGGCGGTCATGCCGCGCGCGGCCTCCTCGGTGGCCAGCAGCGCGCCCAGCGGGTAGCCGCCGCCGATGCCCTTGGCGACCAGCATGATGTCGGGCGTGATCCCCGCCCATTCATGGGCGAAGAGGCGGCCCGTGCGCCCCATGCCGCACTGGATCTCGTCGAGGATGAGGAGAAGGCCGTGTGCGTCGCAGAGGTCGCGCAGGCCCTTGAGGCAGACGTCGGGCAGGGGCCTGATGCCGCTCTCGCCCTGCACGGGCTCGACCATGATGGCGCCGACGTCGGGCTCCGCCGCCGCGGCGCGGAGCGCGTCGTGATCGCCGAAGGGGAGCTGGCGGAAGCCCGGCAGGAGCGGGCCGAAGCCCTTGGTCAGCTTCTCGGAGCCCGCGGCCGAGATCGCGGCCATCGAGCGGCCGTGGAAGGCGCCCTCGAAGGTCAGGATCGTGGTGCGCTCGGGCGCGTCGCTCTCGTGGCGGTACTTGCGCGCCATCTTGACGGCGAGCTCGGTCGCCTCGGTCCCCGAATTGCAGAAGAAGACGGTGTCGGCGAAGGTATGCTCCACCAGCCGCCGCGCGAGCGCCTCCTGCTCGGGCACGGTGTAGAGGTTCGAGGTATGCCAGAGCCTTCCCGCCTGCTCGGTCAGCGCGGCCACCAGCGCGGGGTGCCCGTGGCCGAGCGCCATCACCGCGATGCCGGAGGCGAAGTCGAGGAAACGTCGGCCGTCGGCCTCCACCAGCCAGGAGCCTTCGCCCTTCACGAAGGAGAGCTTGGCGCGGGAATAGCTGGGCAGGACCGGCGGGATCATCGATGGCTCCTCGGGTTGGACAGGAGGCTCCGGCTTGGCGGAATCCTCCCCCCAAGTCAATTCGCAGGCCCTGATGGCGTCAAGCAGCATCCATGATGAGGCAGGTGGTGGTGCCGGTGGCGTGGAGCCGCCCGGTCGCGCGGTCGCGGATCTCTCCGTTCGCGACGGCGGTGCTGCGGCCGGCATGGGCGAGGCGGCCGACCGCCGCGACCTCGCAGCCCTCGGGGATCGCGCGCAGGATGTTCACCTTGTATTCGAGCGTGGTATAGGCGCGGCCCGCCTGCAGCGCCGTCATCACCGCGCAGCCCATGCAGCTGTCGAGGAGCGCGCCGTACCAGCCGCCATGGACGCCCGACATCGGGTTGAGGTGGTCGAAGCGGGGCGCGCCGTGGAAGACCGCCTCGCCCTCCGACACCGCGACGAGGCGGAAGTTCAGCACGCGCGCGATCGGGGCCTGGGGCAGCGTGCCCGCCATGACCCGGGACAGGAAATCGAGCCCCGAGAGCGACGCGAGCGTCGCGCGGTCCGGCATCTCGGCGGGCGATGCGGCGAAGAAGGCGTCGTGCATGGGCGGCTCCCCGGTTCTGGCCGGAGGGAGGCCAGCACGGGGCGCGCGCCGGTGCAAGCGGGGATCAGGCGACCTCGGAGAGGGCCACGCGGGGCGTGACGCCGAGGGCGGCGCAGACGTCGCGGGTGAGGTCGGGCGAGTTCAGCGTGTAGAAGTGCAGGTCCTCGACGCCGCCCTCGAGGAGCTCGGTGCAGAGCTCAGTGCAGAGCGCGGTGGCCAGCAGCCGCTCGCGCCCGTCGCGGATGGCGGTCGCGAAGGCCTCGTCGAGCCAGGCCGGAACCTGCGCGCCGCAGCTCGCGGCGAACTTGGCGACGCCGCTCCAGGAGTTGATCGGCAGGATGCCGGGGATGATCGGCGCATCGATCCCGGCGGCCGCGCAGGCGTCGCGGAAGCGGAAGAAGGTCTCCGCCTCGAAGAAGAACTGGGTGATCGCCGAGGTGGCGCCGGCGTCGATCTTGCGCTTGAGGAAATCGACGCAGTCCTGCATCGAGGCGGCCTCGGGGTGCGGCTCGGGATAGGCGCCGACGCGGATCTCGAACCGGCCCGTCGCGGCCAGCGCGTCCACCAGCTCGACCGAGCTCGCGAAGCCCTCGGCGTGGGGCGTGAAGCGGCCCTGCCCCTTGGGCGGGTCGCCGCGCAGCGCGACGATCTGGGTGACGCCGGCCTCGGCGTAGCTCTCGGCGATGGCGAGCGTCTCGGCGCGGGTCGCGTCCACGCAGGTGAGGTGGGCCGCGACCGGAACGCCGTAGTTCTTGTGGATCGTCTTGACCGCATCATGGGTCAGCGCCCGCGTCGTGCCGCCCGCGCCGTAGGTCACGGAGACGAAGGCGGGGTCGAGCGGCGAGAGGACGCCCAGCGTCTCCCAGAGGCGGAACGACGCCTCGAGGGATTTCGGCGGGAAGAACTCGAACGAGACGCGAGGGGCGGGCATGGCGATTCCGGTCCTTGAAAGGTCGTATCGGGATGTCGCATAGAGTGGTGCTTGCGGCAATTTCATAATCCTCAAGATCAATATGAGTCCGACATGCATATCGAGTTCCGGCACCTGAGGACGATCAAGGCCATCCACGAGGAGGGCGGCCTCGCCCGCGCTGCGGATCGGCTGCACATCACGCAGAGCGCTCTGTCCCACCAGATCAAGGGTCTCGAGGACCAGGCGGGGGTGGAGCTCTTCGTGCGGCGCTCGAAGCCGATGCGGCTGTCATCGGCGGGCATGAAGCTCCTGCGGCTGGCCGAGGACATCCTGCCGCGCCTCGCCGCGCTGGAGGAGGAGTTCGCGGGCCTGCGCTCGGGCAAGTCGGGGCGGCTCCACATCGCGATCGAGTGCCATGCCTGCTTCGACTGGCTCCTGCCGGTGCTCGAGGCCTTCCGCGTCGCCTGGCCCGACGTGGACGTGGACATCCGCCCGGGCCTCCAGTTCGAGGCGCTGCCCGCGCTGATGCGCGAGGAGGTGGACCTCGTCGTCTCCTCCGACCCGGAAACGCTACCGGGCGTCGATTTCACGCCGCTCTTCGACTACGAGCCGGTCTTCGTCTGCGCAGCCGATCATCCGCTGGCGGGCAAGCCGTGGATCGAGGCGGAGGACTTCGCGGACCAGACGCTCATCACCTACCCGGTCGAGCGCGCGCGGCTCGACGTGTTCAGCCAGCTCCTTTTCCCGGCGGGGGTGGAGCCGCGGGGCATCCGGCAGGTGGAGCTTTCGGCCGTGATCCTCCTCCTCGTCGCCTCGGGGCGCGGCGTCTCGGTCCTGCCCGACTGGGTGGTGCGGGATTCGGGGCGGCACCCTTCGCTCGTCACGCGGCGCTTGACGGAAGGCGGCGTCACGCGGAGGCTCTACGGCGCGACGCGGGCGGAGGAGACGGCCAAGCCGTTCATGGCGCATGTGCTGAAGCTGTGCCGGACGGAGCCTCCGAAGCTCCAGCGCCGGGGAGAGGCGGCCTGAGAGAGGCGGGATGGAGCTTCTGTCGTTCGAGAACCCGGCCTTCACGGTCTACGCCGTCGCGGCGGCGCTGGGCGTCCTGAAGGTCATGGGGCAGGGCTGGGTCACCGTCTGGCGGATGCTGCGCGTCGGCGGCGGCTACGCCAGCCCCGAGGACGCGCGGGCGGGTCTCATCAACCGCGCGCCGCGCGCCGGGCAGCTCGACCCGGACGACTACGTCGACCGCTCGCGCCGGATGCACCGCAACGACCTCGAGAACATCCCCGGCTTCTGGGTGGCGGGGCTGCTGTTCGTGCTGTCTGCTCCGCCGCTCTGGCTCGCCTGGATCACCTGCGGCGGCTTCGTGCTCGCCCGCGCGGGCCACGCCTGGGCCTACGGCACGGCGCAAAGCCACGAGGTCCGCGCGACCTTCTACACGGTGGGCTCGCTTCTCGTGATCTACATGG
>NZ_JBQLZP010000458.1:0-11434 GCF_052168335.1 Roseicyclus sp.
CGGCCGAGCGCCTCGGCGTGGCGGCGGGGCCGGACGCCATCGAGGCGGGCCTCGCGGAATTCGCCGGGCGCGCCGAGGCGCTCGGCCGCCTGGTTCTGGAGCCGCTCGTTCACCAGCGTCTCGGGCACGGCGGCGAGAACGTCGCCCGGCGCGTTCAGGAGCGACAGGAACAGCCGACGCTGCTGGATCTCGTAGTTCGTCACGATGTCGTTGTTGACCCGCGCGGCCACGGCGAAGGGGCTCTGCGCGAGGGCGGGCGCGACGGGCAGCGCGGCGGCGAGGCCGAGGCAGGCCGCGGCGGCCAGGGTCGGGAGGAGCGAGAGGCGTGTCGTCATGGGGCCCTTATCCTCGGGTCTCGTGCAAGGTGCAAGCGCCGCGCGGCGTCAGTTCCGGCATGTGCGCGACCGGCTGCGCCCCTCGCGGGTCGCGCCGAAGCCGTTGAGGCCGACCGTCACGCCGAACTCCGTCGCGGGCTCGAGGCTCGTGGAGGTGGTGTAGCGGCGGGAGACGGTGAATTCCATGTCGACGCACTCCGTCTCGTAGCCGAGGCTGAGGCCCGCGCGCGTCGGCTCGGACTCGGCGAAGTCGTAGCGCCAGTTGACGCCCGCGGTCCAGTCGCTGTCGAAACGGTAGCCCGCGTCGAGCGTCCATTCCGCGATGTCCACCGGCCGCCCCTCCGCCACGTCCGCCTCGAGGAAGGTATAGGTCGTGTCGAGCCGGTGGTCCTCGCCGCGCCAGGCCAGCGCGAGCTCGTTCGAGGTGAAGTCGAACTGCTGGTCGAAGAGGGCGCGGTTCACGATGCGCAGGTCATCGCCGAGCGTGAAATGCGCCGCCACCAGCCAGTCCGACACCCGCCCGTCGAGGCCCGAGCCCGGCGTGAACTGGTTGAGGTCGTCGGCGCGCACGATGATCCCGGCGGCCAGTCCCGCCGACCAGCCGAGCGGGTCGATCCGCGTGTAGCCGATGCCGAAGGCGGCGCGCGCGCCCTCCTCGCGGCGGTCGGAGCCGGGGAAGCGGTCGAGCGCGAAGAGGTTCGCCTCGTCGAACTCGACGATCCGGTTGTCCTCCACCCGCACGTCCTCGCCGTAGGTCTGCGACCAGGCGACATGGACCACCGGCTCGAGAAGGTGGCTCACCCCCGTCGCGGTCGTCCGCTGGAGGGGATAGCGCAGCTCGATCGCGCCCTGCGGCGTGAGGCGCGCCTCGGTGTCGTTGAAGGCGCCGACGGTGTCCTGCCGCGCGGCGTGGACATCGCCCGCGAGCGCCGTCTCGAAGGTGAGGAGGAGGCCGCCCGGCAGCACCTCGGTCCGGCGCCAGTCGAGCACCGCCGAGATCCGCGCCGCGTCCGTCGCGGTCTGGTTGCCGCTGGCGTCCACCCCCGGCACGCCCGAGCGCCGCTGATAGGCGAGCGCGTCGAAGCGCAGCTCGCCAATCCCGCCGAGGAAGGCCGGCTCGAAGCGGTGCACGAAGCGCCCGTCCGCCATGCGGGTCGGCAACGTGTCGTTGTCGTCGTTGGCGCGCAGCGAGGTGAGATAGGTCGCCCCGAGGTCGAAATGGGTGTCCGCCTCGGTCCGTCCGATGCGGATGTTGCTCTCGAGGATGTCGGGGTCGGGAAAGCCGTAGGTCGTGAGATAGCCGTCGTCCGTCACCGTCTCGAACCGGAAGGTGAGATCGAGGTCGCGGCCCACGTCGAAGGCGCCCCTGGCGAAGAGATGCCCGCGGATGTCGTCCTCGGTCAGGTCGTCCGCCGTGACCGAGCCGAGCGCCTCGATCCGCCCGTTGCGGAAGGCCTGGCGGTAGCGCAGCTCGAAGGTCTGGCTGTCGCCGAGCCCGATCCAGGGCGTCACGGTCAGGTCGGCGTGGTCGCCGAGGCGGATGAAGTAGGGCACCCGGATCTGCGTGCCGGTGGTGTCGGTCGCCCGGAACGAGGGCGCGAGGAAGCCCGTCGCGCGCTCGAGCGTGGGATCGGGCAGGCGCATCTGCGGCAGCCAGATCACCGGCACGCCCATGACGCGGAACTGCGCGCCCTCGAAGTAGATCTGCTGCTCCACCTCGTCATGGATGATCCGGCGGGCCCGGATCTCCCACAATGGCACGGGATTGTCGGCGCAGACCTCGCAGGAGGAGGCGACGGCCTGGTAGGCCTGCGAATAGCGGCCGTCGACGCGGTCGATCTGCGTCGCCGCGATCTGGAGCTGCCGGTCGAGGACGAGGCGGGCGGATTGCAGGACGCCGTTCCGGAGATCGGCCGAGAGGTCGGCGAAGTCGGCCACGATCACAGAGGCGCCGGACGGGTCGATCAGGGTCAGCGGCCCCTCCACCGTGACCCGGTCGCCCGCGCCGCTGTAGGTGATCGACTGCGCCCGGAGGCGCGCGCCCTCGTAGAAGATCTCGACGCCGCCGCGCGCGGTGATCGTCTCGCTGCCCTGCTCGAAGCTGATGTCGTCGGCGATGAGCGTGGCGGGCAGGCCCTGGGCAAGACCCGTCGGGGCGGGGGCAAGCCATGCGAGCCCCGCGATGAGCGCTGCTGCGGAAACCCGCCGCGCGCCGCCAGTTCTGCCCTTCCGTCTACCCATCTTCCGTATGCAGCACGATGCCCACGGCGAGCAGGATCGCCGCCACCGGCGGCGCCCACGCGACGAGGGCGGCGGGCAACTGCCCGCTTTCCCCGAGAACTTCCGCGAAATCGCGGACGAAATACACCCCGAATCCGAGAAGAATTGCCGCAAGCACCATGATTCCGGTCTTGCCGAAGCGCGTGGGCCGCATGGTGAAGCCCGCGCCGATCAGGACCATCGCCGACAGCATCAGCGGATTGGAGAGCTGCATCTGCAGCCAGATTCGGTGCTGGACGGCCGCGAAGCCCGCCGCGTTGAGCTGCGCGATGAAGCCCGGAAGCTCGTAGATCGGCACCGTGTAGGGCCGCCCGAAGCTGTCGCGGATCTGCTCGGCCGTCAGCGTCGAGGGCAGGACAAGCGTGTCGTGGAACACGGCCTCGGCCTCGGCGTTGGCGACGCCCGCGAAGGGCCAGGCCTTCACGTCCCGCAGCGCCCAGGCCCCGTTCTCGAGCCGGGCCTCGCTTGCGCTGATCCGCTCGGTCAGGAGGCCGTTCTCGTCGAAGGTGAAGAAGTTCGCGTCGAACAGGTGCGTGCCGTCGGAATTGGTGCCCTCGGCATGGATCACCGTCTGCTCGGACAGCGTTCCCTGCCTGAGCCACAGCCCCTCGGCGCTGACCGAGACGGTGCGGCTCTCGGCGCCCTGGTAGCGGGCGACGGTCATCTGATACTCGCGCGCCGTCGCCGCCACGATCGGGTTCAGGATCAGGAGCGCGAGGACGCCGATCCCGAAGGCCACGAGGACCGGCGAGGCCGCCGAGCGCAGCGCCGAACGCCCCGCCGCGCGCACGACGACGAGCTCGGAACTGCGCGCGAGCCCCAGGAACAGCACCAGCGTCGCCAGCATCACGAAGAGCGGCAGCCAGGCATAGAGCGCCCGCGGCAGGTTCAGGAGCGACAGCTCCACCACCGCGCCGAGGCCCTGGTCGCCGCCGATCCGGCGCATCTGCTCGGCGATGTCGATGGGCAGGAGGATGCCGACGAAGACGGCGATCACGATGCCGAGGGCGCGCAGGAAGCGCAGCGCGATGTAGCGGTGCAGGATCATGCCGGCACCTCCGGCGACCCGCGCGGGCGCCGTCCGTAGCCGGTCAGGAGCCTGCGCCGCGATCCCGCGAGAAGGCCGAGCGCCAGCGTGATCGCCGCCGCCGCGGCGGGCTGCGCATAGGCGAGATACCAGAGCTCCGCGTCTGCCCGGGCCGTGGCCTCGGAGGCGTTCCAGATCACCTGGAGCGGGACGACGAGGACGACCGCCAGCAGGATCTGCCGCCAGACCCCGAAGCGCGAGAAATGCCCCAGCATCAGGCAGGCCGCCCCGATCAGCGGCGGGAAGATCGCGAAGAGCATCCGCGCGATCCGGTCGTGCCCCTCGAAGAGCATCCGCGCGAGCGGCAGGCCCATCGCCTCCGCCGTCCCGGCGTCCGCGCGCACGAGGAGCGCGGTGGGCAGTTCGCGCACGTCGTAGCCGCGTGCGCGCCCCTCGGCGATGAGGGCGGCGACGTCGTAGGTGAAATCCGCGAAGGTCACGGTCGAGAGGCGCCCGGTCTCGCGGTCGAGCGACTGCGCCATGCCGTCGAACATCACCAGCCGCGGCCCGGCGGGCGAGCGCACGAGCAGCGCGGTCGTCGCCGTGTAGGTCGTCTCAACGTCCGGCTGCGAGCGGTCCTGGAGGAACAGGTCGCGGAACTCGCCGAGCTCGGTGATCTCGCGGATGTAGACGGTCAGGCCCGCGGTCGGGTGGATGAACTCGCCCGCGCGCAGGAAGCGGCCGGTCAGGTCCTCCTGCACCTCGGCGGAGCGGTCGATGAACTGGCTGCGCGCGGCGGGCGCCAGCACGTTGGCGAGCGTGCCCGTCAGCCCGCCCACCAGAAGGCCGAAGACGAGGACGGGCCGCAGCAGCCGCCACGCCGAGAGGCCCGCGGTCTGCATCACGACCAGCTCGCTCTCGCCGATCATCCGGTTGAAGATGTAGAGCGTCGCTACGAAGGCCGCGATCGGCAGCACGAGGAGCATGATCTGCGGCAGCGCGAGCGCGGTGAACTCGAGGAAGACGCTCAGGTTCTGGCCGTCGGCGATGAGCGAATCGAACAGGTCGACCGCCGCCTCGATCCAGTAGACCGAGATCAGCACCAGGCTGAAGAACCCGAACAGGACCGTCAGCTGCGTGAGGATATAGCGGTCGAACCGTCCCAAGCCCCGTGTCCCGCCCCGTCCTTGGCCTCGCGTGGCGTTTCGCCCCGGTCACGGGGCCGCGGGGCCAGCCCGCAGACCCCCACATGCTGCGTCCCGCTCCGGTGCGGACGTCTGCATGTCGATCCTAGTGCAATCGCGCGGCATGGGAGAGGGCGATCTGGCCAATCCGGTTCCGCCGTCCTAAGGTCGCGGCGACCGGGACACGCTGCGCGGCCTGACCGCGCCGCGCGCGCCCGCACCCGAACCGCCCAGAGACCCCGACAGGACCCACGCGATGACCAAGCCCATCACGCTCAGCTTCGACGAAACCGACCTCGACGCCCTCGCCGGGCTTGCCGGCAAGCTCGCGGTGATCGTGCCGCCCGAGGGCAAGCTCGACCCCGCCGGACGGCGGCTGAGCCGCCTGACGAGGGGCGCGCTCGGGCGGCTCGTCGAGGGCGAGGGTTTCGCCAAGGCCAAGGCGGGCGACGTCCTGACGATGGCCTTTCCCGCGGGTCTCGCGGCCGAAGCGCTGCTCGTCTGCAAGCTCTCGCGCCGCCCCTCGGTCGAGGAGGCGCGCAAGGCGGGCGCGTCGCTGTCCCGGGCGCGCGGCAAGGGCGGGCTGACGGTCTGCGCGGGCGCGACGGCGCGGGTGGCCGAACTGGGCCTCGGCCTCGCGCTCCGCGCCTACGACTTCGCCGACCACAAGACCGGCGAGAAGACGCCCGCCGAGGACGCGACGATCCTGGTCGCCAAGCCCGAGGAGGCGCGCGCGGCCTGGGCGGCGCTGTCGCCCGTCGCGGATGGCGTCTTCTTCACCCGCGACCTGGTGAACGAGCCCTCGAACGTGCTGACCACGACCGAGTTCGCCGAGCGGCTGAAGGGCCTGACCGCGCTCGGGATCGACGTCGAGGTGCTGGAGGAGGACGAGCTCGAGAAGCTCGGGATGCGCACGCTGCTGGCCGTGGGGCAGGGCTCGGAGAGCCCGTCCAAGGTCGTCGTCATGCAGTGGAAGGGCGGCGGCGACGAGGCGCCGCTGGCGCTCATCGGCAAGGGCGTCGTCTTCGACACCGGCGGCATCTCCATCAAGCCCGCGGGCGGCATGGAGGACATGACCATGGACATGGGCGGCGCGGGCACCGTCGCGGGCGCCATGATGGCCATCGCGGGCCGCAAGGCGAAGGCGAACGTCGTGGGCCTCGTCGGCCTCGTCGAGAACATGCCCGACGGGCGCGCGCAGCGCCCCGGCGACGTGGTCCGCTCGATGAAGGGCGACACCGTCGAGGTCATCAACACCGACGCCGAGGGGCGCCTCGTCCTCTGCGACGTGATGTGGTACGCGCAGGACCGCTTCAACCCCTCGGGCATGATCGACCTCGCCACGCTGACGGGCGCCATCATCATCAGCCTCGGCCACGAGAACGCGGGCGTCTTCTCGAACGACGACGCCTTCTGCGACGCCTTCCTTAAGGCCGCGAAGTCCGAGGGCGAGGGCGCGTGGCGGATGCCGATGGGCCAGGCCTACGATGACAAGCTCAAGAGCCGCATCGCCGACATGAAGAACGTCGGCGGCCGCGAGGGCGGCTCGATCACCGCGGCGCAGTTCCTCGGGCGCTTCGTGAAGGAGGGGATGCCCTGGATCCACCTCGACATCGCGGGCGTGGCGAGCGTGAAGTCCGATACAGCGCTGGCGCCCAAGGGGGCGACGGGCTGGGGCGTCCTCTCGCTCGACCGGCTGGTGCGGGACAATTACGAGGGCTGAGCCGCGCATGGGCGAGGTCTATTTCTACCACCTGACGCGCTCGACGCTCGAGGGCACGCTGCGCGTCCTGCTGGAGAAATGCCTCGCCCGGCCCTGGCGCGTCGCCGTGCGCGGGCGCACCGACGCGGCGCTCGAGCGGCTGGACGAACAGCTCTGGCTCGGCGAGGGCTTCCTGCCGCATGGCCGCGCCGGGGGGCCGCACGACGCGGACCAACCCGTGCTCCTCACCACGGGGATGCCGGTGAACGCGCCCGACTGCCTCGTCTCGGTCGAGGGGGCCGAAGTCGCCGTGGAGGAGGCGGCGCGCCTCGCGCGCGTCATGATCCTCTTCGACGGCCACGACCCCGGCGCGATGGAGACGGCGCGCGCCCAGTGGCGGACGCTGACCGGGGCGAAGGTGCCCGCGAAATACTGGTCCGAGGCCTCGGGCCGCTGGGCGATGGAGCGCGAGAGCGGCTAACGCTCCAGCACCAGCCGCCCGCCGGAGATCTCCAGCCGGTCGAAGCGTTGCAGGTAGGCCATGCCGAGGAGGCTGTCCTCCATGTCGGTCCCGTTCACCACGGCACGCACGTCCGTGTCGGCGGCGGGGCCGAGCGCGACCGTCCCGAGCGTCACGGGCGCGGTGTCGACGGTGCCGTTGGCGGTGAGCGCGCGGCCCGAGAAGACCAGGGCGTCGGGGTCGATCCCGGCGCGGCGCGCATCCTCGCGGCTGAGGACGAGGTCGGTCGCGCCCGTGTCCACCACGAAGCGGATCGGCGTGCCGTTGACCTCGAGCGTGAGGTAGTAGTGCCCGTCGACATGCTGCGGCACCTCGATCCGCGCGCCCTCCATCATCACCGACTGGCGCGGCGCGACGGTGTTGCGGATGTCCGTCCAGAGGCCCACGGCGACGATCGCCCCGATGAAGATGAAGCTCCAGACCGCGGCGTATTGCGCCATGCGCCCGAGGTTCCGGCGCTGCGACGCGACCAGCCATCCCGCGATCGCCGTGACCAGCAGGACAAGGTAGACGAGGCTGCCGATCTGTTCGCCGGTCAAGGATGATCTCCCACGCTGTCCCTCATATAGGGCGGCTTGCGCTCAGATCACCTGCAGATCGCGCAGTCCGTCGATGACGAACTGAACCGAAAGCGCGGCAAGCAGCATCCCCAGAAGCCGCGTCACCACGTTGATCCCTGTCGGGCCCAGCAGCCGCTCGAGCGGGGCGGCGAGCATGAAGAACAGGAACACGACGAGGAGCACGAGGAGCATCACCACGTGAACCGCGAGGACGTGCAGCGCCTCGCCCCCTTCCTGTCCCGTCAGCAGGATCATCGAGGCGATGGCGCCAGGCCCCGCGATCAGCGGGATGGCGAGCGGGAAGACCGACGGGTCCTCCGGGTGGGCGCTGTCGGCCTGCCCCTGCCGCCGTTGCGCCCGCCGCTCGAACAGCATGTCGAGCGCGGTCAGGAACAGGAGGACGCCGCCCGCGATGCGGAAGGCGGGCATGGAGATGCCGAGGAAGTTCAGCACGGCCTCGCCCGCGACCCCGAAGAGCGTCAGCAGACCGAGCGCCACGAGACAGGCCCGCACCGCCACCTTGCGCCGCTGGCGCGCCGTCATGCCCTGCGTCAGCGCCACGAACAGCGGCGCGAGCCCTATCGGGTCGATGATCACGAAGAGCGTGACGAAGGCCGGGATGTAGAGGGCGAGGTCCATGGTCGCGGAGCCTATGGGCTGGGGCGGGCAGGCGCCAGATGCAGACGAGTTTTGCCGGTGCGGAACACGCGGCGAGGACGACCACGGCTTGCGGCGATGCGCGTCGCCGTTCCCGGCGGGGCGTCCGCAGGTCAGCCGGCCTCCGCGGCCTCGAGCTTTTCCGCCGCCGCGACCCAGAGCGCCTCGGCCCGGTCGAGGCCGTCCATGACCTCGGCATACTTGCGCTGCCAGACGCCGAGGTCGCCCGCGCGCTCGGGCTCGTAGAGCTCGGGATCGGCGAGCTTCTTCGCCAGCTTCTCGCGCATCTCCTCGATCTTGGCGACGCGCGCCTCGGCCTGCCGCACCTCGGAGCGAAGTTCCTTGATCCGCTCGGGCGAGGCGCGCTTCTTCTCTGGTTTCTGGGCCTTTGCGGGCCTTTCCTCACCTTTGAGGAGCAGTGCGCGGTAGCTTTCGAGGTCGTCCTCGTAAGGCGCCACGCGGCCATCCTTCACCAGCCACAGCCGATCCGCGACGAGGCTGAGAAGATGCATGTCGTGGCTGACCAGCACGACGGCGCCGGAATAGGCGGTCAACGCCTCCACCAGGGCCTCGCGGCTCTCGATGTCGAGGTGGTTCGTCGGCTCGTCGAGGATCAGCATGTGCGGCGCGTCGAGCGTGGCGAGCAGCAGCGACAGCCGCGCCTTCTGCCCGCCGGAGAGCTTGGCCACCACCGTCTCGGCCTGGTCCGCCATCAGCCCGAAGCCCGCGAGCCGCGCGCGCAGCTTGGGCGGCGCCTCCTCGGGCCGTTCGCGGCGGATGTGCTGGAGCGGCGTCTCGTCGAGGTGCAGCTCGTCCACCTGGTGCTGCGCGAAATAGCCGACGCGGAGCCTGGAGGAGGCGGTCACGCGCCCCTCCATCGGTTGAAGTTTGCCCGCCAGAAGCTTGGAAAGCGTGGATTTCCCCTCGCCGTTCCGGCCGAGAAGCGCGATCCGGTCGTCCTGGTCGATACGCAGCGACAGGCGGCTGAGGACCGCCCGCCCGCCATAGCCGACGGCCGCCTCCTCGAGGTTCACGATGGGCGGCGACAGCTCCTCCGGCTCGGGAAAGCCGAAGACGGTGCGGGCCGCGTCCTCGGGCATCCGGATCGGCGTCATCTTCTCCAGCATCTTCACGCGGCTCTGCGCCTGCCGGGCCTTGGACGCCTTGGCCTTGAAGCGGTCCACGAAGGCCTGGAGATGGGCGCGCTGCGCCTCCTGTTTCTTGGCGGCGGCGGCCTGCACGGCGCGCGTCTCGGCGCGGGTGCGGGCGAAAGTGTCGTAGCCGCCCGCGTAGAGCGTCAGCTTGCGCCCCTCGAGGTGCAGGATGTGCCCGACCGCGCGGTTCAGGAGGCCGCGGTCGTGGCTGATGATGAGGACGGTGTGCGGGTATTTCTGGAGGTAGCTCTCCAGCCACAGCGCGCCCTCGAGGTCGAGGTAGTTCGTCGGCTCGTCGAGGAGCAGCAGGTCGGGCTGCGCGAAGAGGACGCCGGCGAGCGCCACGCGCATCCGCCAGCCGCCCGAGAAGGCGGAGCAGGGCATCCGCTGCTCGGCGTCGGTGAACCCCAGGCCCTTCAGGATCGCCGAGGCGCGTGCCTCGGCCGACCAGGCGTCGATATCGGCGAGGCGGGTCTGGATCTCGGCGATGCGGGCGGGATCGTGGCTGACCTCCGCCATCAGCGCCGCGCGTTCCACGTCGGCCTCGAGCACCGTGTCCAGCAGCGAGACCTCCGAGCCCGGCACCTCCTGCGAGACGCCGCCGATCCGCGCGCGCGAGGGCAGGGTGATCGCGCCCCCGTCGAGCGTCAGCTCGCCCCGGATCAGCCGGAAGAGCGTGGTCTTGCCCGCCCCGTTCCGGCCCACGATGCCCACCTTGTGCCCGGCCGGGATCGTGGCGCTCGCCTCCTCCAGCAGAGGGCGCCCGGCGACGGAATAGGAGATGTCCTCGATCTTCAGCATGGGCGTGATGTGAAGGCGCGGGGGCGAAGTGTCAACGATGCTTCCGGGGGCGGGTTTTCAACGCGTGAGGGCCATGCTAAGCGCGCGCCGAAGCATTTCCCACGGAGCAAATCATGGCCGTTCAACGCACCTTCTCGATCATCAAGCCCGACGCCACGAAGCGGAACCTCACCGGCGCGATCAACGCCAAGATCGAGGCCGCGGGCCTGCGCATCGTCGCGCAGAAGCGCATCCACATGACCCGCGCGCAGGCGGAGCATTTCTACGGCGTGCACCGCGCGCGTCCCTTCTTCGGCGAGCTCGTCGAGTTCATGACGTCCGAGCCCGTCGTCGTGCAGGTGCTCGAGGGCGAGAACGCCATCGCGAAGTACCGCGAGGTGATGGGCGCGACCGATCCCGCCGAGGCGGCCGAGGGCACGATCCGCAAGGACTTCGCGCTGTCCAAGGGCGAGAACTCGGTCCACGGTTCGGACGCCCCCGAGACGGCGGCCGAGGAGATCGCGTTCTTCTTCGCCGGCATGGAGATCACCGGCTGAGCCGCATCTGACCGCGGAAACGACAAGGGCCGCTCCCATCGGAGCGGCCCTTCTTCGTTGGGCGGAGGCCGTTGGCTCCGCTCAGATGCTGGCCCAGTCGGTGAAGCGCGGGCGAGGGGTCTGTCCGGTCTGCTGCTGGCTGCCAGACTGCTGGCCCTGCTGCTGCGGCTGGCCCTGCGCGCCGCCCGCCTGTTGCTGCGACGGCGCTTGGGCGCCCGGCTGGGTGTTGGGGGTGTTCGTGGTCATCTGCCTGTCTCGATACGCTGCCTGCATGTCCCGCGCTGTCGCGGGCTGCGCGGGCAAGTGATCGAGGCCGGTGTTCCCGTCAAGCGGGAAAAGCGGGGAATGCCGCGAAGGTGAGCGACGCCGTGCCCGATCGGCATCCTTCCGCCCGTTGACCCTGCAAAAAAGGGCCGCCCGTCTCCTGGCGGCCCCCGCATCGTGGAGTGCGTCGAGCCTCACATCGGCTCGGGCCGCGGCGTGTCGGGCTCGCTCACCGGCAGGACGGGGTGGACGACCTCGGGGATCTCGCCGGTCAGCGTGCGCAGGAAGGCCGCGATGTCGGCGACCTCGGCCTCCATCAGGTCGGCGCCGAGCTGCGAGACGCCCATGACGGCCACGGCCTCCTCGAGCGTCCAGACGACGCCCGAGTGGAAGTAGGGGGCCGTCAGCTCGATG
>NZ_JBQLZP010000459.1:0-3296 GCF_052168335.1 Roseicyclus sp.
GGGTTGTTGAGATTGGATTCCGGCGCGGGGTGGTCGGTCATTGGGAGACTCGGTGAAGTCGTTCTACGGCTGGTGGGCCGAGCGCGACGGCTTCGACGCCACCGCCGTCCTGTCGATGCGCGCGCCGCGCCACCAGCGCCGCCTGCCCCGCCCGCTGACCGAGGAAGGCGCGCGCGGGATGCTGTCGCGCGTCGCGGAACAGGACGCCCGCGACTGGGTCTCGGCCCGCGATGCGGCGGTGGTGACGCTCCTCTACGGCTGCGGCCTCCGCATCTCGGAGGCGCTGGGGCTCGACGCGGGCCTCCTGCCGCTGCCCGACACGCTCCGCATCCGGGGCAAGGGCGGCAAGGAGCGGGAGGTGCCGGTCCTGCCCGCAGCCCGCGCCGCCGTCGATCGCTACGCCGCGCTCTGCCCGCACGAGCTGGCGCCCGGAACGCCGCTCTTCCGGGCGATCCGTGGCGGCGGGCTCGGCCCCCGGCACGTCGCCCGCGTGATGGAGAAGGCGCGGATGCAGCTCGGCCTTCCGGCAAGCGCGACGCCCCACGCCATGCGCCACTCCTTCGCGACGCATCTCCTCGACGCGGGCGGCGACCTCCGCGCGATCCAGGAGCTTCTGGGCCACGCCAGCCTCTCGACGACGCAGGCCTATACCGCCGTCGATACCGTCCGGCTGATGGAGGTCTACGCCGCGGCGCATCCCCGCGCGTGACGCGCGGCGCGGTCTGTCACGGAACGGTTGCAAACCCCGCGGCAAGCGGGCATCACCGCGCCCCATGAGCCCGCGCCTCTCGGCCCTTTGCGTCCACCTGTTCACCGCCATCGGCGCGTCGCTCGCCATGCTGGCGCTGCACGAGGCGTTCCAGCAGGACTGGGCGACCATGGCGATCTGGCTGGCCGTCGCCTTCGTCGTGGACGGCATCGACGGGCCGCTCGCCCGCCACTACGAGGTCAAGAAGCACGTCCCCGAGATCGACGGCGTGCTGATGGACCTCATCATCGACTTCCTGACCTACGTGGTGATCCCGGCCTACGCGCTCTACGCCTCGGGGCTCCTGCCCGGCTGGTCGGGGTGGCTCGCCGTCCTGCTCATCCCCTTCGCCAGCGCGATCTACTTCGCCGACACGCGGATGAAGACGGCGGACAACAGCTTCTCTGGGTTCCCGGGATGCTGGAACATGGTGGTTCTCGCGCTTCTGGTGATCGTGCCGCCGTGGTGGGTGACGATCAGCATCGTGGTCGTCCTCGCGGCGGGAATGTTCCTGCCCTTCAAGTTCATCCACCCCGTGCGGACGGCACGCTGGCGCGCGCTGTCGCTGACGGTCGCGGTGGTCTGGACGGCGGGCATCGCCTGGGCGGCCTCGACGGACTTCGCCTCGAACCCGGCGCTGACGCTGGTGGTGGCGGTGACGTCGGCCTACCTGCTCCTCGCCGGGATCGCGCAGCAGGTGATCCCCGCGCCGGGCCGGGCGGAGGGGCGCTAGCCTTCGGGCTCGGGTTCCGCCGGGGGCTCGAGCGAGGCGCGGAAGGCCTCCCACTCGGCGAAGCTCGTGCGGATCGGCATGTCGCTGAGCGTGTTCGACAGGTTAGAACCCGCCGCCTCCAGCGCGTCCGAGAGCACGCCCATCACGGCAAGCGTCACCGCGACGCTGGCCGCCGTGAGCACGACCCAGTCGACCGTGGCCGCGCCGCCGTCATCCGTCAGGAACGTGCCGATCCTCTCCATGACGCCATGCATAGGCCAGGATTCGAACCGAATTGTGGCAGCGCCTCAGGCCGCGGGACGCTCGCGGATCACCTCGGCGAAGCGGTCGAAGATCGCGCCCGACCCGGCGAGGACCTGACCGTCCTCGAGCAGGTCCTGCCCCTCGCGGATCGGCTGGACGAGGCCGCCCGCCTCGCGGACGAGGAGGATGCCGGCCGCCACGTCCCAGGGCTTGAGCCCGCGCTCCCAGTAGCCGTCATAGCGCCCCGCCGCCACATAGGCGAGGTCGAGCGCGGCCGCGCCCCAGCGCCGGACGCCCGCGCAGGCGGGCATGAGGCGCGCGAGGTCCTGGAGCGTCGCGGGCAGGTACTTGGCCCCCCCGAAGGGCACGCCGGTCGCGAAGACGCACTCGATCATCGCCGTCCGCCCCGAGACGCGCAGGCGCTGGCTGTCGTTCAGCCAGCAGCCCGCGCCCTTCTCGGCATAGAACATCTCGTCCTTCGCCGGGTCGAAGACGACGCCCGCCACGATCTCGCCCTTGTGCTCGAGCCCGATGGAGACGGCCCAGTGCGGCATCCCGTGCAGGAAGTTCGTCGTTCCGTCGAGCGGATCGACGATCCAGCGCCGGGTCGGGTCCTTGCCCTCGATCGAGGTGCCCTCCTCGCCGAGGAAGCCGTAGTTCGGCCGCGCGCTCATCAGTTCGGTCTTCAGGATCTCCTCGGCCGCGCGGTCGGCGCGGCTGACGAAGTCGCCGGGGCCCTTGGACGAGACCTGGAGGTTCTCGACCTCGCGGAAGTCCTTCACGAGGCTCCGCCCCGCCTTGCGGGCGGCCTTGAGCATGATGTTGAGGTTGGCGGAGCCCTGCATGTCTTCGGTCCTTCGGGGAATGCCGGGGCGTCATAGTGGACGGCGCGGGGCTTGCCAAGGTCGGGGCGCGGCGGGCACGCTGTCGGGGCAGCGAAGGGAGGCGGCCATGGATTTCTGGGTCTCGATCGGCAGCACCTACAGCTACCTGACCGTCATGCGCATCGCGGAGGCGGCCGGGGCGGCGGGCGTGGCGGTGACGTGGCGCCCCTTCAACGTCCGCGCGATCATGGTCGAGCAGAACAACATCCCCTTCAAGGACAAGCCGGTGAAGACCGCCTACATGTGGCGCGACATGGAGCGGCGCGCGGCGGTCCACGGGCTCGATCTGCGCGTCCCCGCGCCCTACCCGCTGCCGGACCTGCCCTTCGCCAACGCCGTGGCCGTGCTGGGGATGCGCGAGGGCTGGGGCGAGGACTACATCCGCGAGACCTACCGCCGCTGGTTCGTGGGCGGCGAACGCCCGGGCGAGGCGCCGAACCTGCCGGACAGCCTCGCGGCCCTCGGCCTCGACCCGGAGGAGACGCAGGCCCGCGCCCGCGCGCCGGAGATCGAGGCGGCGCTCGCCGCCGAGACCGAGGAGGCGAAGGCCGCCGGCGTCTTCGGTTCGCCGAGCTTCGTCGTGGCGGGCGAGCTCTTCTGGGGCGACGACCGGCTCGAGGCGGCGCTCGACTGGGCGTCGGGGCGGCACCCGGCCCTCAGCTGAGCGCCACCGCCAGCGCGTGGAGCG
>NZ_JBQLZP010000460.1:0-8858 GCF_052168335.1 Roseicyclus sp.
GTCTCGCGCTTCGCCGCCCCGCCGCAGCGCGGGCAGGTGCAGTCGCGCCATGTCGGGTGCCGGTCGAGCGGGTTGCCGGGCACGTCGAAACTCACGTCGCGCGGCAGCTCGATCGGCAGGTTTTCCTTCTTCTCGGGCACCACGCCGCAGTCCGGGCAATGCACGACGGGGATCGGTGCGCCCCAGTAGCGCTGCCGCGAGAGGCCCCAGTCGCGCAGGCGGAACTTCGTCACGCCGTGGCCGACGCCCTTCTCCTCGCAGAAGCGAATCGCGGCGTCGATCGCCTCCTCGCCGGTCGCCTCGGCGTCCCAGGCGAAGGGCAGGGTCCAGTGCACGCGGTCGGATTTCGGCGGCACGTAGGCCGCACCACCGTCCTCGGGCTTCGTGTGGTCGCCCTTGAGCGGCACGAAGGTCGAGGTGACGGGCAGGCCGTATTTCCGCGCGAAGTCGAGGTCGCGCTGGTCATGGGCCGGGCAGCCGAAGATCGCCCCCGTGCCGTAGTCCATCAGGATGAAGTTCGCGATGTAGACCGGCAGCTCCCATGACGTGTCGAAGGGGTGCCGGGCGCGCAGCCCGGTGTCGAAGCCCAGCTTCTCGGCCTTCTCGATGGCCTCCTCGGTCGTGCCGCCGCGCCGCGCCTCGGCGCAGAAGGCCGCGACCTTCGGATCGTGCGCCTCGAGTTCCTTCGCGATCGGGTGATCGGGCGAGATGCCGATGAAGGACGCGCCGAGCAGCGTGTCGGGCCGCGTCGTGTAGACCTCGACCCGGTCGTGGCCGCGCGTCGGCTCCACCAGCCCGAACGCGAACTGGAGCCCGCGCGACCGGCCGATCCAGTTGGCCTGCATGAGCTTGACCTTCGCCGGCCAGTCGTCGAGGCCGTCCAGCGCCTCGAGCAGTTCCTGCGAGTAGTCGGAGATGCGGAAGAACCACTGCGTGAGTTCCCGCCGCTCCACCTCGGCGCCCGAGCGCCAGCCCTTGCCGTCGATCACCTGCTCGTTGGCGAGCACGGTCATGTCGACGGGGTCCCAGTTCACCACCGCGTTCTTGCGGTAGACGAGCCCCGCCTCGAGGAAGTCCAGGAACAGCGCCTGCTGCTGGCCGTAATACTCCGGGTCGCAGGTGGCGAACATGCGGCTCCAGTCGAGGCCGAAGCCGAGCGGCTTCATCTGCGCGACCATCGTGTCGATGTTCTGATAGGTCCAGTCGGCCGGGTGGCCGCCGTTCTCCATCGCGGCGTTCTCGGCGGGCATCCCGAAGGCGTCGAAGCCCATCGGGTGCAGCACGTTGTGCCCCGTCGCCTTCTTGTAGCGCGCGATCACGTCGCCCATCGTGTAGTTGCGCACGTGCCCGATGTGGATGCGCCCCGAGGGGTAGGGGAACATCTCGAGCACGTAGTACTTGGGCTTCGTCTCGTCGCGCGTCGCGAGGAAGGTGCCCGCCTTCTCCCAGGCGGCCTGCCACTTCGGTTCCAGCGTCGCGGGATCGTAGCGGGACATCGGACTTCCTTCGCTTCAACGGAAAACGCCGGGCGGGGGTGTCCCCCGGACCCGGCGTGTGTTTACGGCGCGGCGGTTGGAGGGTCTAGAGCCTGCCGTCGCGAATGCGGAGCTGCCGGGCGCGCGTGAGGATCGCATCCTCGATCTGGCGCGCGGTCTCGCGGTTGACGGCGCCGCCCCGCGACTGGAGCGCGACGCGGAGCGAGCGCGCCTCGAGCGCGGGATCGGTCACGAAGACGGTGGCGCGGTAGGCCTGCCCGCCGCCGGGGGGCGTGCCGTAGCCGAAGGAGATGACGCCCGAGAACGGGTCCGCCGCCTCGATCGGCATGAAGTCCAGGATCTCGAGCGAGGCCTGCCAGAGGTAGCGGTTCACCTCGACCGTCACGTTCGGGTCGTCGCGGTTGTTGAAGAGGTCCCAGATCGTGTCGCGGTCGCGCGGGGCGAGCGCGCCGGACTGCTCCAGCTGGCGCCGGGTCTCGGGGTCCATCTCGCGCTGGCCGAAGCCGCCGCAGCCCGTCAGGACGAGCGCCGCGGCGAGAAGCCCGGCGGAAACTGCTCGGGTCTTGCGTGTGTCGCGTCGCATCATGACTCTGCCCCGGGATGGTCCTTGATCGCGGTTCTAGCTACAGAAGCGATGCCGGAGCGGCAAGGGTCGAGTGTCATGCAGCGTTCGCTGCCCCGCGCGCTCGCCGGGGTTGCCGCCCCCGCGATCCCGCCACCGCTGTCCGCCGGTCCCCCGCGACTTTTCCCTTTCGCGACGGGCATCTCGGGGGCGCCGGGGTTGGTGTGACATGTCTGCACCACGAGTCCCGCAAGATTTTCGGGCACCCCGGCGCTTCCTTGCAATCGGCAGGCCCACGGGCGACAGAAGGGCATACTCAATTCGGATATCCGTCTTGAGGTGCACCTTCAAAGTGAACACGAGGGAAAAACCATGAAAAAGGTTCTCTTCGCTACGACTGCCCTTGTGGCAACCGCTGGCGTTGCATCGGCCGACATCGCCCTGAGCGGCTCGGCCCAGATGGGTATCCAGGGTGGCAACAACAATGCTACCACCCAGTTCGTTCAGGACATCGACGTCACCTTCACGATGTCGGGCACGGCCGACAACGGCCTGACCTTCGGCGCCGCGATCGATCTCGACGAGAACGCCGCCAACGTGAACCAGGATGACGCGGGCGTCGCGATCTTCGTTTCGGGCGACTTCGGCACCCTGACGATGGGCGACACCGACGGCGCGCTCGACTGGGCGATGCAGGAAGTCGACTTCAACGGCGCCGCGTCGATCAACGACGACCACACCTCGCATGCCGGCTTCAACGGCAACGGCGGTCTCGACGGTCATTACGACGGCCAGATCCTGCGCTACGACTACTCGTTCGGTGACTTCGCGGTCGCCGTCTCGGTCGAGCAGGACGACAACCAGACCGCGCTCGGCAACTTCTTCGGCGCGGCCATCGCCAACACCGCCGGTGTGACCGCTGACCCGATCTGGGGCCTCGGCGTCCGCTACTCCGGCTCGTTCGGCGGCGGCAGCTTCGGCGTCGGCCTCGGCTACCAGTTCACCAACGACGGCTTCGACAACGTCGCGGGCAACCAGGGCGTTGCGATCACCGGCCTCTCCGGCCGTGTGGCGCTCGACTCCGGCTTCTCGGCCGCTCTGAACTACTCGATGATCGAAGTCGACGGCGCGAACAACGACGGTACCCACATGGGCATCGGCGCGAGCTACACCTTCGACGCGATCACGGTGCATGCCAACTACGGCGAGTACGACTGGGATCCGGGTGCCATCCTGGCCGACGCGAACGGCTACGGCCTCTCGGCCGCCTACAGCTTCGGTGGCGGTCTCTCCGCTCACCTCGGCTACGGCTACGGCGAAACCGGCGCAGCCGCTGGTGTCAGCACCTGGTCGTTCGGCCTGAACATGGCCTTCTGATCCGACCGGATCACGAAGTTCGGAGAGAGCGGGCCTTGCGCCCGCTCTTTTCTTTTCGGCCCGCGGCTGCTATCACTTTGGCAAAACAACCAAGATCCGAGGCAGAGCAGTGTCCAACACGAACGATCACCCGGTCGCCGCGCGCCTGTGCGCGCTTGTCCTTTCCGCAGGTCTCGCCGGCCCCGCCGCCGCGCAGGAGCTGAGCTTCGGCCTGACCACAGACATCGACCATGGCGGCGTCGGCGGCGTGGTCGAGTTCCACGGCGCCCCGGTCTTCGGCCAGCAGGGCGGCGTCTCGGGCGCCTGGGGCATCGCCGCGCGCAGCGACCTCGACGGCGACGCCTGGGTGGGCGCGGGCTTCGTCCTCGACTTCGACGTCTCGCCCAACGCCTTCGTCGAGGCGAGCTTCATGCCCGGTTTCTACCACCCCGGCGAGACCGAGCTCGGCGGCAACCTCCAGTTCCGCTCGCTCATCGGCTTCGGCTGGCGCGTGTCGCCGACGGGGGCGGTCGTGCTCAGCCTCGATCACCTGTCGAATGCCGGGATCGATCCGTTCAACCCCGGCGCCGAGACGCTGTCGATCCGCTACCGGATGCAGTTCTGAGGGCGCGAGGGGGCCCGTGCCATGTCCCTGACCGAGATCACGACGCGCCTGCATGCCGCCCTCGCCGCCGCGGGCCGCGGCCCCGATGACGCCACGCTCATCGCCGTCTCCAAGGTCCAGCCGCCCGAGCGCGTGGCGGCCGTCCTCGAGCAGGGCCACCGCGTCTTCGGCGAGAACCGTGTGCAGGAGGCGCAGGGGCGCTGGCCCGACTTCCAGGCGCGCTATGACGGGATAGCGTTGCACCTGATCGGCCCATTGCAGACCAACAAGGCCCGCGCCGCGGTCGGGATGTTCGACGCGATCCACACCGTGGACCGGCCGAAGCTGGCCCAGACGCTGGCGCGTCTGGCGCAGGAGCGCGGCGCGTGTCCCGCGCTCTTCGTGCAGGTCAACACCGGGGAGGAGCCGCAGAAGGCCGGCTGCCTTCCGGCCGAGGTCGATTCGTTCGTGGCCGAGGTCCAGGCGATGGACCTGCCCCTTGCGGGTCTCATGTGCATCCCGCCCGTCGACGAGGAGCCGAGCCTGCACTTCGCGCTGCTGGCGAAGATGGCGGAGCGCAACGGCCTCTCCGGCCTGTCGATGGGGATGAGCGCCGATTTCGAGAAGGCCGTCGCCTTCGGCGCGACCCATGTGCGCGTGGGCTCCGCCATCTTCGGCGAGCGCGCCTACGAGCCGTAGGGCGGGACAAGTCCCGCCATCGGGCGCGCGCGGCGGGACTTGTCCCGCCCTACGTCACGATCAGCCGGGTCTCGTAGCCGATGCGCCCCGCCATCCGCCGCAGATGCTCCGGCGCGAGCGCGATGCAGCCCTCCGTCGGCCGCCCCGGACCCCGCCAGCGGTGAAGGAAGATCGCCGAGCCCCGCCCGCGCTCGGCCCGCGGCCAGTTCCAGTCCGTCAGCAGGATCAGGTCGTAGAGCGGATCGGCGCGGAACAGCCGCTCGGCCGAATGCGGATAGGGCGCGCGGACCATCAGGTTGTAGTCCTCGTGCCCCGGATCGTCGGACCAGAGGTCGGAGGGCCGGATCGGCAGCGCCCAGTCGCAGGGCCGCGCCATGCGGTCCGGGCGGTAGAGGCAGCCGACGATCCGGTGGATGCCGGCGGGCGTCGCGCCGTCGCCCTCGCGCTTGTCCCCGGTCACGCCGGACCGCCCGATGGTGCAGGGATAGGTCACTCCCATGAAGCGGAGGCCCATGGGCGTCAGCACCATGTCCGTCGGCGTCACAGGAGGTGCCCCGACTTCGACCGTTTCACGTCGAGGTAATGGGCGTTGTGCCGGTTGGTGCCCGTCACCAGCGGCACGCGCTCGGTCACGGCGATGCCCTCGGCCTCCATCATCTCGACCTTGCGGGGGTTGTTCGTCATCAGCCGCACGCTCGAGAACCCCATCCGCCTGAGGATGTCGGAACCGATACGGAAGTCCCGCTCGTCGTCCTCGAAGCCGAGGCGGTGGTTCGCCTCGACCGTGTCGAATCCCTGGTCCTGGAGCGAATAGGCCCGCATCTTGTTGGTGATGCCGATGCCCCGTCCCTCCTGGTTGAGGTAGAGGAGAACCCCCGCCCCCTCGCGCCCCATCTCGGCCAGCGCGGTGCGGAGCTGCGGGCCGCAGTCGCACTTGAGCGAGCCGAGCACGTCGCCGGTGAAGCACGCGGAGTGGAGCCGCGCGAGCACCGGACGCTCCCGGTCGGGGCGCCCGATCTCGATGGCGAAATGCTCGACGCCGCCGTTGTCGGGACGGAAGATGTGCAGGCGCCCGGCCTCCGCCGCCTCCATCGGCAGGCGCGCGGCGGCGACCGGCAGCAGGTCGTGGTGCCGCGCGAGGTCGTCCGCCGTCTCCGCCGCGTCGAGCCGCGTCAGCCCGAGCGCTTCGGCCAGGCGCGCGGGCGCGTCGGTTTCCACCGTCAGGACGCAGGGCAGGAGCTGCGCCGACTTCGCCAGCAGGAGCGCGAGGCGGTGCAGCACGGCGTCGCCCTCCCGCAGCGAGGCGAGCGGCCCCTTCATCGGCGACATCAGGTCGCGCGCCGGATCGGCGAGGTCGCGGAGCCAGGCCGCGCCCGCCTCCTCCGGCATCACGATCCGCGCAAGATCGCCGTCATAGGCCCGCGCCTTCAGCGTCTCGGCCCGCCAGGCGGTGATCGCGACGACGGCGGAGCCCCCGGCCTGCCTGAGCGCCGCCACCCGATCCTCGCGCGCCGTCTCGGCGGCGAGCGCCACGAGCCCGTGCGCGCCGCCCCCGATCACCACGGGCAGCCCCATGCGAAGGTCGGCGCGCGCGCGGCCGACCCGCTCGGCGGGGCTGGGCAGGAGGAGATCGTTCGAGGGGCGGACCATGCCCGCCACTTACAGCCTGGCGAAGGAATTTGAAACAATCCCTCGCAGGGCCACACGCCTGCGTGAAAAATCCTTTCAGATGCTTGTCAGGAAACCGTGACCCGCGCATGTCCGATGCATCATGCAGCCGGGAGGACGATCCATGGCAACCCTGAAGAAGATCCTGCTCGTCGACGACGACGACGACCTGCGCGAGGCGCTGTCCGAGCAACTCGTGATGACCGAGGATTTCGACGTGTTCGAGGCCGACTCGGGCGCGAAGGCGATGGAACGGGTGAAGGAGGGTCTCTACGACCTCGTCATCCTCGACGTGGGCCTGCCCGACACCGACGGGCGCGAGCTCTGCCGCCGGATGCGCAAGCAGGGCGTGAAGTGCCCGATCCTGATGCTCACCGGCCATGACAGCGACGCCGACACGATCCTCGGCCTCGACGCGGGCGCGAACGACTACGTGACCAAGCCCTTCCGCTTCCCGGTCCTGCTGGCCCGCATCCGCGCCCAACTCCGCCAGCACGAACAGTCCGAGGATGCGGTCTTCCAGCTCGGCCCCTACACGTTCAAGCCCGCGATGAAGCTGCTCGAGACGGAGGACCTCAAGAAGATCCGACTGACCGAGAAGGAGACGAACATCCTCAAGTTCCTATATCGCGCGCAGTCGGGCGTGGTGGCGCGGGACGTGCTGCTGCACGAGGTCTGGGGCTACAACGCGGGCGTCACGACGCACACCCTCGAGACCCACATCTACCGCCTCCGCCAGAAGATCGAGCCCGATCCGTCGAACGCGCGGCTCCTCGTCACCGAGAGCGGAGGCTACCGGCTGGTGGCCTGAGCGCTCGCCTCAAAAGATTGACGCAGATCAAGGTGCAACCTTGGGTTGCGGGATAGACAGACTTCATTACCTCCCTGTTGGACTAGGCCCGAACTCCGGTTCGGGCCTTTCTTTTCCGGCGGATCAGCCCTCGGACTCCGTCCGCACCAGCGTCGCCTGGAAGTTGCCGTCGATCAGAACCGCATCATCGGACCGGATGGTCAGGTTGCCCCGCCCTCCCGGCGTGACCGTGGCGACGAGATCGCCCGCGATCGCCATGTCGTCGCCGGTCAACTCCACCGCCGTCACCGAGAGGTCGATGTTGACGGGCTGGGCCAGAAGCGCGGGGCCTTCGCCCGTCCCGAGCATCACCGAAGGCTCCCGCACGGCGAGTTCCTGCGGCTGTCCGTCCAGCGTGAACGTCACGACGAGCGCGTTCTCGTAGGGTCCGTCGTCGCGCCCGACCTCGGCGGGACCGGGAAGACCGACCAGCGTGACCTCGATGCCGTCCTCCGTCTCGCGCCAACCGCTCGCGGGGAGGTCGGCCCCCTCGGGCGAGCCGACGGTCCAGACCGCCTCGTCGGCATTGTAGCGCCCGGTGATCGTGCCCGCGGAGTCCTGGGCGACGGCGGGCAGGGCCAGGGCGAGCGCGGCTGCGGTTCCGAGAAGGCGGGTCATCATGGGTCGGATCTCCGGTCGGTTGCGGGTCGGCCGGGAAACGCCCGCGTCGGAGCGATGTTCCACGGGCGCCGCGCCGAGCCCCGGTGAGTGCCCGTTGCGCGGAATCACCCCGCGCCGTACTTTCGCCCGTGTCCGCGTGCCGGGAGTGCCGTAGCGATGACCACACGTTTCCCCGTGATCCTCGCAGGCTTCTGCCTCGGCGCGCCCGCCGCCACGGCGCAGGATCTCGACTTCACCCTGATCAACATGACCTCGGTCGCGATCGTCGAGTTCTACGCCATACCGTCGGACATCGATGTCTTGGGGGAGGACGCGGAACTGGGGGAATACTACGAGGACAACCTGCTCAGCGGCATGGCGCTTCACTCCCGGTACGAGACCACCTTCGTTGTCTACTCGGGAGGATACTACTGCATCTACGACTTCTTCTTCGCGTTCTCGGACGGGTCCCGTTTCACCGACACGGTGGATATCTGCGACCGGGCGGACTACACGCTCTACGACTGATCCGACGCGGCCCCGCAGGCGCGCCGGAAGCCGCAGAGGAACCATGCCGCCGATGCCCTTCACGCTCGCCACCTGGAACATCAACTCCGTCCGCCTGCGCGCGGGTCTCGTCGCGAAGCTCCTGACCGAAGAGGCGCCCGACGTCCTCTGCCTCCAGGAGTGCAAGAGCCCGGTGGAGAAGATCCCGCTCGAGGCGTTCCAGGCGCTCGGCTACGGTCACATCGTGGCGCGCGGGCAGAAGGGCTACAACGGCGTCGCCATCCTCTCGAAGCTGCCGCTCGAGGACATGGGACACCGCGACTTCTGCGAGAAGGGCGACGCCCGCCACGTCGCCGCGCGGCTCGAGAACGGAACGATCATCCACAACTTCTACGTCCCCGCCGGCGGCGACGAGCCCGACCGCGAGGTGAACCCCAAGTTCGGCCACAAGGTCGACGTCGCCCCCGCGATGCGGGACTCGTTCCACGCTTCGCGGCCCCCACGCTGGACCGTCGT
>NZ_JBQLZP010000461.1:0-5516 GCF_052168335.1 Roseicyclus sp.
CGTGGAGCGGATGCTCGCCCATCCCGACTTCCGCCGCTGGCGGGCGACGGGTGCCGCCGAGGGGCCGGACCTGCCGCAATACGAGATGCCGCTCGCGCGCGCCCCCTTCCCCGCGCCGCCGACGATTTCCGCGCGCGCGGTCGCGGAGGGCGCGCCCGCGAACGCCGCCTGTCCCTATTCCGGCAAGCCTCCCACCCACCTCGCCGAGATCGGCGGGCGCATCTACGGCTTCTGCAACGCCTTCTGCCGGGACAAGACCGTGGCCGACCCGGAGGCCTGGCCGCGGTTCATGGCGATCCACGGGGCGCCGGTTTACGATTCGTAAACGCTTGGGCCGTATCCGTTAACCATGTTCGACGGACCCCGGCCCGACAGCGTCGCGCTCTGCCATACCGTCGCCTTCGAGGGGCTCGAGGCGCGGCGGGTCGAGGTGCAGTGCGCCGTGACGCCGGGCCTGCCCGGCTTCTCGGTCGTGGGCCTGCCCGACAAGGCGGTGTCCGAGGCGCGGGAGCGGGTGCGCACCGCGCTCCAGGCCATGGCGATCGCGCTGCCCTCGAAGCGCATCACGGTGAACCTCTCGCCCGCCGACCTGCCCAAGGAAGGCTCGCATTTCGACCTGCCGATCACGCTCGCGCTGCTCGCCGCCATCGGCATCGTGCCGCCCGACCGCGTGGCCGACTGCATGGCGCTGGGCGAGTTGTCGCTCGACGGGCGGCTGGTGGCGGTGCTCGGGGCGCTGCCGACCGCGCTCGCCGCGGGCGAGGACGGGCGCGTGCTCCTCTGTCCGGCCGGCTGCGGGGCGGAGGCCGCCTGGGTCGGCGCCACGCCCGTCTTCGCGGCGGCGAGCCTCGCGGAACTGATCGCGCATCTGACCGAGCGGGCGCCGCTCGAGCCCGCGCGGCCGGGCGAGGTCCTGGAGACGCCGGTTTCGGGCTGCCTCTCGGAGGTGCGCGGGCAGGAGCGGGCCAAGCGCGCGCTCGAGATCGCGGCAGCGGGACGCCACCACCTCCTGATGATCGGCTCGCCCGGCTCGGGCAAGTCGATGCTGGCGGCGCGCCTGCCCGGCCTCCTGCCGCCGCTCTCGGCGCCCGAAGCGCTGGAAACCTCGATGATCCACTCGCTCGCGGGGCTCCTGGATGAAGGCGGCATCTCCCGCACGCGCCCCTACCGCGCGCCGCACCACACCGCCTCCATGCCGGCCATCGTCGGCGGCGGGCGGGGTGCCAAGCCGGGCGAGATCTCGCTCGCCCACAACGGCGTCCTCTTCCTCGACGAGTTCCCGGAATACCCGCGCGCCGTCCTGGAGACGCTGCGCCAGCCGATCGAGACGGGCGAGGTCGTCGTGGCGCGGGCCAATGCCCACGTGAAATACCCCTGCCGCTTCCTTCTGGTCGCCGCGGCGAACCCGTGCCGCTGCGGGCATCTCTACGACGCCAACGAGGCCTGCGGGCGGGCGCCGGTCTGCGGGCAGGATTACCTCTCGCGCATCTCGGGGCCGCTGATGGACCGCTTCGACCTCCGGATCGAGGTGCCCGCCGTCTCGTACCGCGACCTCGACGCGCCGGCGGGGGGCGAGACATCGGCGGCCATCGCCCTGCGCGTCCGCGCCGCGCGCACGATCCAGACGGACCGTTTTGCCGCGCTGGGGGCTGCGGCCCGGGTCAATGCGGATGCGGAGGGCGCGCTCCTCGACCGGATCGCCACGCCGGACGCGGAGGGCAAGGCGCTGCTCCTCAAGGCGGCGGAGCGCTTCCGCCTCTCGGCGCGGGGCTATCACCGCATCCTGCGTCTGGCGCGCACCATCGCCGACCTCGACGAGGTCGAGACCGTCTCGACCCCGCACGTGGCCGAGGCGGTGAGCTACCGGCTGATCGGCGCTCCCGAACTCTAGACCTGGCGTGGGGAGGCAGCCCTCCCGAGACGGGTCAGCGGGACGAACCATCGCTTTGGATCTCGCCGCTAGAGGCGCTTCAGCGGCACGTCCCGGCCCGTCTTCAGCGCCGGGATCTGACGGCGCGCCGCCTCGACCATGGCGAGGTCGAGGTCGACCACCGCCAGGCCCGGCGCCTCCCGCCCGAGATCGGCCAGCACGCCCCCCCAGGGATCGACGGCCAGCGCATGGCCCCAGGTCTCGCGCCCGTCGGCATGCTCGCCCGCCTGCGCCGCGGCCAGGACGAAGGCCCCCGTCTCGATGGCGCGGGCGCGGATCAGCACCTCCCAGTGGGCGCGCCCCGTGGGCACCGTGAACGCCGAGGGGATGAAGATGATCGTCGCCCCCTCCTGCCCGTAGCGGCGGTAGAAGCAGGGAAAGCGCAGGTCGTAGCAGATCGACAGGCCGAAGGGCCCCCAGGGCGTGTCGAGCATCACCGCCGCCTCGCCGGGCGCGAAGCGCTTGCTCTCGCCGATGGGCGCCTGCCCCTCGATCGCCACGTCGAAGAGGTGGACCTTGTCGTACTCCGCCCGGATCGCTCCCGTCGCATCGATCACCGCCGAGTGGTTCAGGAACCGCCCGTCCGGCCCGAGAACGGGGGTGGAGCCGATGTGGACCCAGAGACCGTGCTTCGCGGCAAGCTCCCGGCAGGCGGCGATGTAGGGATCGGCTTCCGCCGCGACGACCTGGGTGCGCGCGACCTCGGCGTTGCGGTTCATCAACCCCGCGACCTCCGGCAGGCACAGAAGCTCCGCCCCCTGCCCCGCTGCCCGAGCGGCGAGGTCCGTCACGCTCGCGATGTTCTCGGCGTGCGTGTCGGCCGAGCGCATCTGCGCCAGCGCCGCGCGGAGGGTCGGCCGCTCAGTCACGGGACGACAGCGTGCGCGCGACGGCGTCCTTCCAGCCGGCATAGCGACGCGCGCGCTCGGCCTCGTCCATCTGCGGGTGGAACTCGCGCTCGACGGCCCAGGACTTCGCGAACTCGTCGAAGCCGGGGTAGACGCCCGCCTGCATCCCCGCGACCCAGGCCGCGCCCAGCGCCGTCGTCTCCAGCACCTTGGGCCGGTCCACCGGCGCGCCGAGGATGTCGGCGAGGAACTGCATCGACCAGTCCGACGCCGTCATGCCGCCGTCGACGCGCAGCACGTTGCCGCTGCCCGCGCCGTCCCAGTCGGCGGCCATCGCCTCGTAGAGGTCGCGCGTCTGGTAGCCGACCGACTCGAGCGCCGCCCGCGCGATCTCGGCGGGGCCGGTGTTGCGCGTGATGCCGAAGATCGCACCCCGGCAATCGGGGTCCCAGTAGGGCGCACCGAGCCCGGTGAAGGCCGGCACGAGATAGAGCTGCTGCCCCGGGTCGGCCTTGGCGGCGAGCTCCTGGCTCTCGGCCGCGCTGCCGATGATGCCGAGCCCGTCGCGGAGCCACTGGACCACCGCGCCCGCGATGAAGATCGAGCCCTCGAGCGCGTAGGTCACTTTCCCGTCGAAGCGGTAGGCGATGGTTCCGAGGAGCCTGTTGCGGCTCTCGACGAGCGTGTCGCCGGTGTTCAGGAGGGCGAAGCACCCGGTGCCATAGGTGGACTTGAGCATCCCCGGCTGAAAGCAGGCCTGCCCCAGCGTCGCCGCCTGCTGGTCGCCCGCGACGCCGAGGATCGGGATCGCGTCACCGAAATGCTCCGCCTCCGCCGTGCCGAAATCCGCGCCGGTATCCAGAACCTGCGGAAGGATCGCGGCGGGAATGTCGAGGAGCTTCAGGATATCCTCGTCCCAGCGCCCTTCGCGGATGTTGTAGAGCAGCGTCCGCGCGGCGTTCGTGGCGTCCGTCACGTGCCGCTTTCCGTTCGTCATCTTCCAGATGAGCCAGGAATCCACCGTGCCGAAGGCGATCTTCCCGGCCTCCGCCTTCTCGCGCGCGCCCTCCACGTTCTCCAGCAGCCACGCGACCTTCGAGCCCGAGAAATACGGGTCGAGGAGGAGGCCGGTCTTCTTCCGCACCAGCGGCTCGTGCCCCTCGGCACGCAGGCGCGCGGTCAGCGGCGCGGTGCGGCGGTCCTGCCAGACGATGGCGTTGTGGATGGGCCTGCCCGTCTCGCGGTCCCAGATCACCACGGTCTCGCGCTGGTTGGTGATGCCGATGGCGGCGACGGGCCCCGGCGCCTTGCCCCGCGCGGCGCGGACGGTCGAGAGGGTGGTGGCCCAGATCTCCTCGGGGTCGTGCTCGACCCAGCCCGAGGCCGGGTAGTGCTGGGTGAATTCCTCCTGCTCGCTGGCGACGGGCCCGAGCCCGCCGTCGAAGACGATGGCGCGCGTGGACGTGGTGCCCTGGTCGATGGCCAGAACCTGGGTCATGGAGAACCTCCCTGTCTTCTTGCCCCCGAGCCTACCGGGACAGGCGGCGAGGGCAAGCCACCTCCTGAACGCGCGGCGTCAGGACGGCGGGTCCACCCGCTCCAGCAGGTCCTCGACCGAAGGGCCCAGCGCCTCGACGATCAGCGCGACACCCTCGGCGCTCGGGTGGAGGCCGTCGGGCTGCATGTAGCGCGCGATCGCGGCGTTCCGATCGCTCTCGGCCGCCGCCTCGAGCGCGCCGAGGAAGCTCTCGACATGGATCGCGCCGTATTGCGCGGCGAGCTCGGGATACATCGCGTCGAAGGCGGCCTTGTACTCCGGCCCGTAGTTCCCGGGTGCCGTGAGGCCCACGAGCAGGACCGGCAGCCCCCGCGCCTCGGCCTCGGCGAGGATGCCGTCGAGGTTGGCGCGCGCGGCCTCGGGCGGGATGCCGCGCAACAGGTCGTTGCCGCCCAGCGCCACGATCATCGCATCCGCCTCCGGCCCCAGCGCCCAGCCGACGCGCGCGAGCCCACCCGCCGTCGTGTCGCCCGAGACGCCGTGGTTCTGCACCTCGACGTCATGTCCCCGCGCCCGAAGCCAGGCCTGGAGCTGCGGGACGAAGCCCTGCCCGTCGATCAGGCCGTAGCCCTGCGTGAGGCTGTCGCCCAGCGCCACGAGCGTCACGGTCTCCTCCTGCGTGTGCGCCGGTCCCGCGACCAGAAGCGCCAGCGCGGCCGCCTTGCCGATACCGGCCAAGGCACCATATGCCCCTGAGAAAAGTGAACCGAGGCGTTCAGTCATGGCAGAAACCGTCCTTTCCCTGCGCGACGCGCGGCTCACCCTCGACGGCAACGCGGGCGCCGTCGACATCCTGCACGGCATATCGCTCGACATCGCGCGCGGCGAGACGGTGGCGCTGACGGGTCCTTCGGGGTCTGGCAAGTCGTCGCTCCTCATGCTGATGGGCGGGCTCGAGCGGGCCACCGGCGGCAGGGTCGAGGCGCTCGGCCGCGACCTGACCGCGATGAACGAGGACCAGCTCGCCCGGTTCCGCCGCGAACATATGGGCGTCGTGTTCCAGTCCTTCCACCTCATTCCGACGATGACCGCGCTCGAGAACGTGGCGACGCCGCTCGAGCTCGCCGGCCACCGCGACGCCTTCGAGCGGGCGGAGGCGGAGCTTGCCGCCGTCGGCCTCGCCTCCCGCGCGCACCACTACCCCAGCCAGATGTCGGGCGGCGAACAGCAGCGCGTGGCG
>NZ_JBQLZP010000462.1:0-11723 GCF_052168335.1 Roseicyclus sp.
GCCGCACGGGGTGCCCGGTTCCCAGCCCGCGCCCCCCGTCGCGGGCAAGGCGCGGAATGGCGAAGCCTGTCCCCTCACGCCCGGCGGCGCGTGGTGTCCAGCGCCCCCGTTACCACCCCCAGCAGGCTCTCCCAGCCGCACCTCGGGCTCCTGGCAAACGCCCCCAGGGCGCGGATGCCCAACGCCCCCGTCACCCTCCGCACACCCGCCGCACGACCCCTTCGCCTCCCGGCAAACGCCACCGGAGCGCCGCTCCCGGCAGCCGCACGGGGTGCCCGGTTCCCAGCCCGCGCCCCCCGTCGCGGGCAAGGCGCGGGACGGCATAGCCGGTCCCGGTCCAGCCGGAAGCACGTGATGGAGAGCGTCCTCCCCGTCGCCCCTGCCCTCTGCGCGCACGACATCCCGGGGGCGCCCGCGCCCTCCCGCCTCGGCGGCTCCCCGGTCATCGGCATCTCCGGCACCCGATCGACGCCCGCGTGCGGGCGCCCCGCCGGGGCCGAGGTGCGGCCCGCAGCCTCCCGTCCCCTCACCCGAGGGCCTGCGTGATGGAGGCCGTCCTCGACATCGCCGACTGGCCCTCCGCGCTCGACCTCTTCGGCTCGCAGTCGACGCTCGACCCCGCGGGCCTCGGCGCGGCGGAGGTCTACCCGCTCACCGTCTGGATGACCTGGGCCTTCGGGGCGGTCTTCGTGCTCGTGATGGCCTTCGTCCTCCTCGCCTGGCTCCGCCGCCACCCGGCGCGGCCCTGGTGGATCTGGGCGGGCGGCATCGTCCTGCCGCTCGTCGCCATCGTCGCGGTCCTCGTCTTCTCCACCGCCGCCCTCGTCGCCACGACGCGCGAGGACCCCGACGCGCTGATCGTCGACGTGACAGGCCACCAGTTCTGGTGGGACGTGGTCTACGACCCCGAGGGCCTCGCGCTCCGCGACGCCAACGAGCTGGTCCTGCCCGAGGGCCGCGCCGTCACGCTGCGCCTGACGACGGCGGACGTGATCCATTCCTTCTGGGTGCCCTCGATCGCGGGCAAGATGGACATGATCCCCGGCCGCACCAACGTCCTGACCGTCACGGCGACCGAGACCGGCCGCTTCCGGGGCCAGTGCGCCGAGTTCTGCGGCCTGTCCCATCCTCTGATGGCCTTCGAGGTGACGGTCCTGCCGGCCGAGGACTTCGACGCCTGGCTCGAGACCACGCGGGGCGAGGCCCGGGACGCCGCCCGGCCCTCGCTCCTCGACGGGCGCGAGACCTTCATCCGCGAGGGCTGCCCCGCCTGCCACGAGATCCGCGGCGTCGCCGAGGGCGGACGCCTCGGGCCGGACCTCACCCGGCTCGGCGCGCGGCCCTCGCTCGGGGCGGGCATGTGGCGGATGAACCAGGGCAACGTCGCGGGCTGGATCGCCGACGTGCAGGACATGAAGCCGGGCGCGCAGATGCCCTCCTACAACCACCTCTCCGGGCCCGAGCTGCGCAACCTCTCGGCCTGGCTCGTGAGCCTCCGATGACCGAGACGACACCGCAGAGCGCCGCCTACGACCGCGCGCCCAAGGGCGAGCCCGGCAAGGATTTCGAGGAGATCTGGGCCCAGCCCCCGGGCCTCAAGGTGATCTCCTCCGTCTCCCACCGCGTCGTGGGCAAGCGCTTCCTCGTCACCGGATTCATCTTCTTCCTGATCGCGGGGTTCCTCGCGCTGCTGGTGCGCACCCAGCTCATCGTGCCCGAGAACACGTTCCTCGACAGCGAGACCTACAACCAGGTCTTCACGATGCACGGGACGATCATGATGTTCCTCTTCGCGATCCCCATGCTCGAGGGGTTCGCGGTCTACCTCATCCCGCTGATGATCGGGGCGCGCGACCTCGTGTTTCCGCGGCTCGGGGCCTTCGGCTACTTCTGCTACCTCTTCGGCGGGCTCATCGTGCTGTCGTCCTTCCTGTTCGACGCCGCGCCCGCGGGCGGCTGGTTCATGTACACGCCGCTCTCCACCGGCGAGTATTCCCCGGGCCTCGCCCCCGACTTCTGGCTCATCGGGATCACGCTGGCCGAGGTCGCGAGCGTCACGGCGGCCGTCGAGATCATCGCCGCGATCCTCTGCTCCCGCGCGCCGGGGATGCGCCTGTCGCGGATGCCGATCCTGATGTGGTACTTCCTCGCCACCGCCTTCATGATCGCGGTGGCCTTCCCGCCGCTCATCATCGGGTCGA
The DNA here is from genome assembly GCF_052168335.1 of Roseicyclus sp. Classification (GTDB taxonomy): domain Bacteria; phylum Pseudomonadota; class Alphaproteobacteria; order Rhodobacterales; family Rhodobacteraceae; genus Roseibacterium. The sequence goes on from NZ_JBQLZP010000462.1 coordinate 2,202, forward strand.
TCCTGCTGGAATCCGAGCGGCTCCTCGGCCTGCCCTTCTTCGACCCCGCCTTCGGCGGCTCGCCACTCCTGTGGCAGCACCTATTCTGGCTCTTCGGCCACCCGGAGGTCTACATCATCTTCCTGCCGGCGGCGGGCATGGTGGCGACGATGCTGCCGACCTTCGTGGGCAAGCCGCTCTTCGGCTACGGCTACGCGGTGGCGGCGGTGGCGACGATGGCCTTCCTCAGCTTCGGGCTCTGGGCGCACCACATGTTCGCGACCGGCCTGCCGGAGATGTCGCTGACGCTGTTCTCGGCGGCCTCGACGATGGTGGCGGTGCCGACGGGCGTGCAGATCTTCTGCTTCATCGCGACGCTCAGCCAGGGCCGCCCGCGCCTGACGGTGCCGATGCTCTTCGTGCTCGGCTTCCTCTTCGTCTTCGTGCTCGGGGGGCTGACCGGCGTGATGCTCGCCTCGGTGCCCTTCAACCTCCAGGCCCACGACACGCATTTCGTCGTCGCCCACCTCCACTACGTGCTCTTCGGCGGCTTCGTCTTCCCGATGTTCGGCGCGCTCTACTACTGGGTGCCGACCTTCACCGGCCGCATGATGTCCGAGCGGCTGGGGGCCTGGGTCTTCTGGCTCATCTTCGCGGGCTTCAACCTCACCTTCTTCATGATGCACCTGACGGGGATGCGGGGGATGCCGCGCCGCATCGCGACCTATCCCGAGGGGATCGGCTGGGACCGGCTCAACATGCTGTCCTCCATCGGCGCCTACATGATCGCCGTGGGCGTCGCGCTCTTCATCTGGGACTTCTTCCGCCACCAGCGGAGCGGGCCGGAAGCGGGCCGCAACCCCTGGGGGGCGGGGACGCTCGAATGGCTCTACCCGCCGCGCCCGCCCGGCTACAACTTCCGCGCCATCCCGCCCGTCCGCTCGCGCGAGCCGCTGTGGGACCAGCCCGAGCTGACCGACCGCCCCCCGGCCGAGGTCGCGGGCGCGCTCCGCCGCTATCCCGACCACCGCCGCGAGACCATGGGCTGCGACATCGTGACGGGCGAGCCCCTGCAGATCCTGCGCCTGCCGCACCCGACGTGGTTCCCGCTGATCTCGGCCTTCGGCCTCGCGCTCATGTTCGGGGCGACGCTCGCCTCGGTCTACTGGCTGGTGGCCGTCGGCGCCCTCGTGGCGCTCGCCGGGATCACCGGCTGGATGTGGGAGCCCTCCGACAGCGGGGGCGCGCGCGACACCGGGCTCGACGACCTGCGCCTGCCGGTGAACCTGCCGCGCCACGGCACGCACCTCCATGTCGGCACGGTCGGGACCATCCTCATCGGCTTCGCGCTCTACGTCTCGCTGGTCTTCGCGGCGCTCTACCTCTGGAACACCGAGCCCGCCTTCGCGGCCGAGACGGCGCGGCCCGGCAGCCTGCCCGCGCTCCTCGCCGTCGCGGGCGGCCTCGTCCTCGCCGTCGCGGCGGTCGTCACGCACCGGACGGCGGCGCGCGGCAGCCTCGGGCTCGCCGCCGTGCTGGACGGGCTCATCGCGCTCGCCGCGCTGGCGATCGGCGCGCTCCTGTGGACCGCGCTCGCGCCCATCGACCCCTTCGCGACCGCCTTCGGCGCCGTCCTCTGGGCAGTGGGCGTCTTCGTCGCGACGCACCTCTTCGTCGTCCTCTACTGGGGCCTCTTCAACGCGGCGCGCAAGGCGGTCGGCGCGGTGCGGCCGGGCCAGACGCTCCCCGACCTCCTGCTGGCGAGCTTCTGCAAGGCGACGGGCACCATGGCCGCGCTGACCGGGGCGGCGCTCCTGGCGCTCGGGGGCTGGCCATGAGCGGGACGCGGACCCTCCTGCGCGCCGCCGCGCCGCTTCTCGCCTGGGCGCTCCACTTCAGCCTCGTCTACGCGCTGATCTCGGCGGCCTGCGCGCCCCGCGCGCTGATGGCGCCCGGGACGCTGGCCGCGACCGTCGCGCTCCTGACCGCCGCCGGGGCCATCGGAATGCTCGCGCTCCTCGTCCTGGCGGGGCGGGGCCTCCGCCGCGCCGAGGGGGCCGACCGCGCGCTCGAACAGGCGGCGTGGTGGTCGGCGCTCATCTCGCTTCTCGCGATCCTCGCCAATGTCTGGCCCATCGCGATCCTGCCGGGCTGCACCGGCTGACCCATAGGGAGACCGCCATGGAGACCTACATCCCCTTCTGCGGCGCCCCGCCCCTGCCCTCCGAGCTCTGGAGCCGCTGGACACTCGACCCGATCCTCCTCGGCGGGCTGGCGCTCGCGCTCCTCGCGGGGCTCTCCGTCGCGATGCACCGGGGCCGCTTCCTCGCGGCCTGGGGCCTCGTCGTCCTGCTCTTCGTCTCGCCGCTCTGCGCGGCCTCGATGGCGCTCTTCTCGGCGCGGGTGGGCCAGCACGTCCTCCTGACGCTGCTCGCCGCCCCCCTCCTCGCCTCGGCGCTGCCGGCGGTCCGCTGGCCCGCGCTGCCGCTCGCGTGCGTCTTCGCCGTCCTGTTCTGGACCTGGCACGCGCCCGCGCCCTACGCCGCCACCCTGCAATCCGACCTCGCCTACTGGGCGATGCACCTCAGCCTCTTCGCCTCGGCCACGCTCCTCTTCGCCGCCATGCGCGCCCGGCCCGAGCGCGCGCCCGCCGCCGCCGCGCTGACCGGGGCGCAGCTCACGCTCTACGCGACGCTCGTGACGCTGGCGCCGACGGCCTGGCACGACTGGCACCTCGCCACGACCGCGCCCTTCGGCCTCTCGCCGCTGGCCGACCAGCAGCTTGCGGGCGCGCTCATGTGGGTGGGCGGCGGCGCGCTCTTCCTGGCCACCGTCGCCACGCTCGCCGCCCGCTTCCTCGCCGATGCGCCGCAGGAACCCCACGCGCGACGCCCGCGTTGATCGCCAAGCCCCCCGGAACAGGAGACCGCGCAGATGCAAGACGATCCCCTCGGCCTGACCCGGCGCGACCTCCTGAGGCTCATCGGCGTGGCGGGCGGCGCCTCGGCGATGCTCGGCGCGATGACCACGATGGGCCACAGCCTGCCCAGCCCCTACGAAGGGCCGCCGCAACTGGAAGGCGCGCCCGAGGGATCGAAGGTGCTGATCCTCGGCGCGGGCCTCGCCGGCATGGTCGCCGCCTACGAGATGCGGCGCGCGGGCTACGAGGTGCAGATCCTCGAATACCAGGACCGCGCCGGCGGCCGCTGCTGGACGCTGAAGCAGGGCGACACCGTCGAGGAGATGGGCGGCTACACCCAGACCTGCGAGTTCGCGCAAGGCCAGTACATCAACATCGGACCCTGGCGCATCCCGCACCACCACCGCGCGGTGATCGACTACTGCAACCGCCTCGGCGTGCAGCTCGAGGTCTTCGTGCAGGAGAACCAGAACGCCTACCTCCACTCGACCGAGGCCTTCGGCGGCGAGAAGCAGCGCTATCACAGGGTCTGGGCCGACTACGTGGGCGGCGTGACGGAGATGCTGTCGAAGACGGTGAACGAGGGCGCGCTCGACCAGCTCGTCGGGCAGGAGGACAGGGAGATGCTGCTCGAGTCGCTCAAGTCCTTCGGCGTCCTCGACAGCCAGTACCGCTATACCGAAAGCCTCGATACCGCCGAGTATCGCGGCTATCCCGAGAACGGAGCGCCGGGCGGCGGGCTCGACTACATGCCCGAGCCCTCGCAGCCGATCGAGCTCGGCGACATCGTGCGCTCGGGCTTCTGGCGGCACCTCCGCAACCACACCACCTACCGCCATCACGCGCCCATGTTCCAGCCCGTCGGCGGCATGGAGGAGATCGCCCACGCCTTCGAGCGCGAGGTGGGCGACCTCATCACCTACAACGCGCGCGTCAGCCGGATCATGCAGGATTCGGGCGGCGTGACGGTCGAGTATTCCCCGCGCGAGGGCGGCGGGACCGAGCGCGCGACCGCCGACTGGTGCGTCTGCACCATCCCCTTCACCATCCTCAGCCAGATCGAGATGGACGTCTCCGCCGACATGCGGCAGGCGATGCGCGAGCTGCATTACCACGAGGCGTTCAAGGCGGGCCTCGAGATGCGCCGCCGCTTCTGGGAGCGGGACCACGCGATCTACGGCGGGATCACCTATACCGACCTGCCCATCGACCAGATCTCCTACCCCTCGAACGAGATGCATTCCGACGGGCCGGGCGTGCTGCTGGCGGGCTACGTCTACGGCCCGCAGACCTACGCCTACAACTCCATGCCCCCCGAGGAGCGGCTGGAGAACGTGCTGGCCAACGCCGCGATCATCCACCCCGAGATCGCCGACGAGTTCACGAGCGGCGTCGCCGTCTCCTGGCACCGCGTGCCCTGGATGCTCGGCTGCTACTCCAACTGGAGCGAGCGCGGCGAGGCCTACCGGGCGGCGGCGCAGGTCGACCGCCGCATCGTCTGCGCGGGCGAGCACCTGAGCCACATCCCCGGCTGGCAGGAGGGCTCGATCCTCTCCTCCCTCGACGCGATCCGCAGGCTCCACGAGGTCGCGGCGAGCGGGCTCTACTCCACGCAAGGCGGAGGTTCGCAATGACCACCCCGAAGACCGCCCTTCTCGTCGCGCTCCTCGCGGCTCCCGCCGGGGCGCAGACCGACAGCGGCGACCGGCAGCCGAGCCGGTCCCCGGAATACGGCGCCGACGCCCTCGGCGCCAGCACCGAGCGTTTCCTCCAGGAAGACGGCGAGGCGCTCTACCTCACCGTCTGCGCGGGCTGCCACCAGCCGCAGGGCACCGGCGCGGTCGGCGCGGGCGTCTACCCGCCGCTCGCCGGCAACCCGATGCTGGAGGGCAGCCGCTATCCCGCCTGGATCATCGTCAACGGCATGGCGGCGATGCCGTCCTTCGGCGACTGGCTGTCGAACGCGCAGGTGGTCGAGATCGTGACCTACATCCAGTCGAACCTCGGCAACGACTGGGAGACCGACCTGACCGCCGCCGACGTCGAGGACCTGCGCGAGGCGCCGCCGTCCGAGTGACCCTCAGGTTTCAGACCTCAGGCCGCCGCCCGAGCCTGAGCGCGAAGGCGAGGAGGAGGCTCCCCCAGAGGAGCAGGTCGATCCCGAGGAGCACGCCCAGCACCCAGGTCGCGCTGAACGGCAGCCCGAACCACAGCAGCAGCGCCACCGCCACGGCCAGCACCCCCATCGCGATCATCCAGCCGCCGCCCTCGCCCAGCGCCCGCGCCCCGTACCAGATCCTGAGCAGGCCGATCGCCCCGAACCAGGCGATCACCAGCGTCGTCAGCGCGAAGATGCCCGCCACCGGCTCGAGGAAGATCAGCACCCCCGCCGCCAGCGCCAGCAGCGAGAGCGCGAAGGCCGAGGCCATCTCCCAGCCCTCGCTCCGCCGGAACGCCGCGAAGAGGCCGAAGACGCCGCTGATGACCAGCGCCGCGCCGGCCACGAAGGCGGCCGTCACCGTCGCGATGAAGGGCAGGAAGATCGCGAGCGCGCCCGCGAGGATCGAGACGCCGCCCACCAGGAACAGGAGCCAGCGCTGCCCGCGCACCTCGCGGCCCGCCTCGTAAGCCCCCCGGTCGGTATCGTCCGTCATGCCGTCCTCCATGTCTGTCTCCTCCGGGAAACCGCGCGCGCCCGCACCTTGTTCCCCTTTGTTCCCCTGTGTTCCCCCGGGTTCCCCGGCCGGAACCGCCACCCGGTGCGATCGTTGACCCCCGAACCCCACCGGAGTTCCGACATGACCGCGAAGGACGACATCGACCTCACCCCGCCCGAACCTGTCGCGGAGGCCGCCGAGAAGGGGCTGGAACTGCGCCGCAAGTTCGACCGGGGCGGCACGCAGGTCGGCGTCGCGCGCGCCCGCGACCTCCAGAACCGCCGCACGCTCTCCGAGCGCACGATCGCACGCATGGTGTCCTACTTCCGCCGCCACGAGGTCGACCGCCGCGCCGCGAACTTCGGCAACGACGAGGACCCCTCGCCGGGCTACATCGCCTGGCTCCTCTGGGGCGGCGACGAGGGCCGCGCCTGGGCCGAACGCATGAAGGACCGGCTCGAGCGGGCCTGACGTCCCGAATCTTCGCGGAGCCCCCGAGTGCGGCCCACCGATGGAGGCGCGCGGTGCGGCCAGCTTGAAGCGCGCGGCGACCCGCAGAAGGCCGTGCGCGCCCGGCGCCGTCCCCCCGCCGCCCACGCGCCACGCCCCCCGCCCCGCCGGAACACGCACGGAGGATCGAAACGAGCGCCCGCCCCCCTGCCAGACCGGAACACGCGTGGAAGCGCTCCGCGAGCGCCCGCCCCCCTGCCAGACCGGAACACGCGCGTAAGCGCTCCGCGAGCGCCCGCCCCCCTGCCAGACCGGAACACGCGTGGAAGCGCTGCGCGAGCGCCCGTCCCCCTGCCAGACCGGAACACGCGCGTAAGCGCTCCGCGAGCGCCCGTCCCCCTGCCAGACCGAAACACGCGCGTAAGCGCTCCGCGAGCGCCCGTCCCACCGCCGCCCCGCCGGAACACGCACGGAAGTGCTCCGCGAGCAGCCGGCCCCGTCCCCGGCCCCGTCCCCGGCCCCTTCCCCGGCCCCGCCGGAATGCGCTTGGAGGTTGGGCGCGAGCGCGCCCCTTGTCCTTCGCCGCGCCGACAGCACCCGGCAGCGCCGGAACCTGCGGGGCTACGTGCCGTGAGGACCGGCACCCGCGCCCGCCCCGAAGACCGGCATCCGCGCCCGATCCCCTGCCATCGCCGAACCCGTGTGCACCGCCCCGCGCCGGGACGCCCGTGGGGCCGTGCAGGGCCGCCTCCAACGCTCCTTCGCTCGGGACCATCGCGGGCCTTCCGAGGCACACGACGGCGGCCGGCTCCGTCAACCTTGCCCCCGCGCCGCCCCTCAGACCATCGCCTGGCTGATCAGCGGCACCCAGCGGCCGAACTCCCGCGCGGGCCTGGGGTCGTGCGGCACGAGGAAGCCGCGCCGGTCCTCGGGCCGGGCCTTCAGGTTGTCCTCCGCCCGCTGCCTTATCGCGGTCACCGTGCGGGCGGGATCGAGGAACGCCTCCCCCGGCTCCTCGCCCAGCCAGTGCCCGAGCGCGCGGTGGAGGAGGTGGCGGACGAGGTGCGGCTCGTCGAACTCCACCCCCGCCTCGGTGTCCCAGCACATGCTCCGCCCGTTGAGGTTCGCCGAGGAGACGATGGCGCTCCGGGCGTCGAAGATCGAGACCTTGGCGTGGACGTAGACGATGGGCGAGCCCGCGAGGCAGTCGCGCTCCCCGGTGTCCTTCGCCACCGGCCGCACCGGCGAGCAGATCGCCACGCGCGGCCCGAAGGCCTCCTGCACCCGCGCGATGGCCTTCGCCTGGAGGTACTCGCCATAGCGCGCGTCGGTCGAGGTCGACCCGTCGAAGGCCACGTCCTCGGGCGCGCCCGGCAGGACGAGCACGAGGCCGAGCTCGGGGTTCGCCTGCGCCGCACGGCACAGCGCCTTCGAGATCCCGGTGTCGCGGAAGAACTGCGTCTCCAGGTAGATCAGGCGCTTGGCGTCGCGGATGCGCGCATGGTGCGCGTCGGCGATCGAGGAGCGCAGCGGCCTGGGCCCGATGAAGGGCGTCGTCACCCGCCGCTTGCGCGACAGCGTCGTCAGGAGCCGCGTCTCGGCCACGGGCGGCATCTGCCCGTTCGTCACCGCGAGGAAGCTCTCCAGATGGGTCTGCGCCTCGTCCACCTCGGGGCGGTCGCGGATCATCACCTGCACGTCGTGCCAGGTCTCGTCGCGCCGCCTGCGGTGGTCGGGGTCGTCGTAGCGCCGCTCGACCACGTCCAGCCCGCCGACATAGAGATACTTGCGGTCGAAGACGGCGATCTTCTGGTGATGCGTCACCGGCAGGAGATCGGCGGGCGGCCACCACTTCGCGCGGAGCGTGCCGTCGGGGTTGCGGACGATGTGCCGCCTCAGCCCCGGCAGGTGCTCGAGGCGCTGCTCGCGCCGGTCGGGCTCCTCGGCGTTCAGGTCGTCCACGGCGTCCTTCAGCCGCCGCCGCACCCAGGGCCAGAACAGCACGCGGTGCGGCCGCCCGACGCGCGCGGGATGCGCGGCCGCCACGACCGTCAGCGGCGCATCCGGCCCCGCGAACTCGCAGGCCGTCAGGAAGGCCTTCATCGACTTCCACGTCTCCCCGTGCAGCGCGGGCGCCATGATCGGGTCGAAGTCCGAGATCGCCATGTTGATCCGCACGCCGCGCCTCAGCGTGTGGACCACGAGGTCGAACCAGGTCTCGCCGATCGCGCGCCCCTCCTCGGAGCGGAGCCTCGACCAGAGATCGAACACCCGGAAGCCGCCCCAGATCTCGCGCTCGGCCGCGAGGAAGGCGCGCTCCAGCTCGGGATAGGCCTCGGCCGCGGTGATCAGGACGCGGGTGCGCCCGTCGGGGGCGGGGCTCTCCTCCGTGGGCTGGAGCATGGCGGGCATCCTTTCTCGGGCTTTCTCGGGCGTTCCCGGGCTCGGGCGTGCCCGGGGTGCGGGTCCGAACGTCGGAACAACAGGCGCCGCGCCGCGAAGTTCCGCCGGACCCACGCGGACGGCCGGGAACCCGCGCCCGCGCCCGCGCGTTGTCGGGGTCTTGCCGCGACCGCGCCCCGGGGGGACATCCATGCAGCGCCACGACACCGACCTCACCGAGGGCCCCGTCGCCCGCCAGCTCCTGCGCGTGGGCGCGCCGATGGCGGTGGGCATCCTCGGCGTCCTCGCCGTGGGGCTGGCCGACGCCTTCTTCCTCGCCCGCGTGGGCCGGGCCGAGCTCGCCGCCATCGGCTTCGTCTATCCCGTCATCGTCGCGATCAGCGCCTTCGCCATCGGCCTTTCGGCAGGCGCGAACGCGGTGCTCTCGCAGGCGATGGGGCGCGGCGCGGAGGACCGCGAGGTCGGCCGCCTCGCCCTCCACGCCACGGGCTTCGGCCTTCTCGTCGGCCTCGCGGGGGGCGCGGGGTTCCACGCCGTCTCGCCGCTCCTGTTCCCGCTCCTCGGCGCGGAGGGCGCGGTGCAGGACCGCGTCATGGACTACGTGCCCTGGTGGGCGGCGAGCTTTCCCGTCCTCGTCGCCACGATGATCCTGAACGCGGGCTTCCGCGCGGCCGGGAACGGCACGACGCCCGCCGCGATCATGGTGCTGACGGCGGTGCTGAACGTCGCGCTGACGCCCGCGCTCGTCTTCGGCGCGGGGCCGCTCGCGCCGATGGGCATGGCCGGGGCGGGCATCGCGACGCTCGCGGACCGGCTCGTCGCGGGCGCGCTCGTCCTGGCGCTCGCGCTGCGTGCCGGGCGCCTCGCCTCCGGGCCGCGCCCCCTCCGCGGCGCGCTGACCTCCGTGCGCCGCATCGTCGCCATCGGCCTGCCCGCCGCCGGATCGCGCGCGGTGAACCCCGCGGGCATGGCGCTGGTGACGGCGGCGGTCGCGACGCTGGGCGAGGCGGCGGTCGGCGGCTTCGGCGCGGCGGCGCGCATCCAGTCCGTCGCCCTCGTGCCCTTCTTCGCGCTGGCCTCGGGCCTCGCGCCCGTGGTGGGCCAGGCCTGGGG
>NZ_JBQLZP010000463.1:0-2995 GCF_052168335.1 Roseicyclus sp.
GACGAGGACAGCCCGCTCGCCGAGGAGCCGTGGAACACCGTCTACCTCGCGCTCTACCGCGACCTGTCGCAAGGCGCGGACGTCTCGGGCTACACCGGCCCGCGCTCGGGAATGCTGACCGAGGCCGCCGCCGCCGTGGACGGCTTCGAGACGGTGGACCTGCGCGCCGCCTTCGAGGACATGGACGAGGGCTGGGTCGACATGGAGCTCTGGGAGACCATCGACACCTTCTCCGATCCGTACACGGCGGGCTACTTCCTCGCCGCCGTCGATTTCCAGCTCACGCCCCAGGGCATCGAGCCGAAACCCGAGGACGAGCGGATCTACCGCCTGCTTTTCGAGCGCACGCTCTTCATGTCGCTCGTCATCATGGGGAGTTGCGTCCTCCTCGGCTATCCGATCGCCTACCTCCTGTCGAACCTTCCGATGCGGACGTCGAACATCCTGCTGATCCTCGTCCTGCTGCCGTTCTGGACCTCGCTCCTGGTGCGGACGAGCGCGTGGAAGGTGCTTCTCCAGAACCAGGGCGTGATCAACGACACGCTGGTCTGGATCGGCCTCGTGGCCGACGACGCGCGGCTCGCGCTCATCAACAACCAGACGGGCACGATCATCGCGATGACGCACATCCTGCTGCCCTTCATGATCCTGCCGCTCTACTCGGTGATGAAGACGATCCCGCCCAGCTACGTGCGCGCGGCCAAGTCGCTCGGCGCGACGAACTGGACGGCCTTCTGGCGCGTCTACTTCCCGCAGTCTGTGCCGGGCATCGGGGCGGGCTGCATCCTCGTCTTCATCCTGTCGATCGGCTACTACATCACGCCCGAACTCGTGGGCGGCCGCACCGGCACGTTCATCTCGAACCGGATCGCCTTCCACATCTCCGAGAGCCTGAACTGGGGTCTCGCGGCGGCGCTGGGCTCGATCCTGCTCGTGGTCGTGCTCGTGCTCTACTGGCTCTACGACCGCATGGTCGGCATCGACAACGTGAAGCTGGGGTAAGGCACATGGACCACAAGCTCCCCCCCCTATGCCACCGCCGGCCAGCGCGCCTGGTTCTACGGGTTCCGGGTGATCTGCGGGCTGATCTTCTTCTTCCTGATCGCGCCCATCATCATCATCATCCCGCTGAGCTTCAACGCCGAGAACTTCTTCACCTTCACGCCGGGGATGCTGGCGCTCGACCCCGACGCCTATTCGCTCAGGCACTACGAGGACTTCTTCACCAACCCCAACTGGCAGCAGGCGCTCTGGAACTCGGTGCGGATCGCGCCGGTGGCGACGCTGATCTCGGTGACGCTCGGCACGCTGGCGGCCATCGGCCTCAGCCAGTCGCACGTGCCGTTCAAGGGGGCGATCATGGCGATCCTGATCTCGCCGATGATCGTGCCGCTCATCATCTCGGCGGCGGGGATGTACTTCTTCTATTCCCGCGTGGGGCTCCAGGGCACCTACTGGGGCGTGGTGCTGGCCCACGCGGCGCTGGGCATTCCCTTCGTCATCATCACCGTGACCGCGACGCTGGTGGGCTTCGACCGCTCGCTGACGCGGGCGGCGGCCTCGCTCGGGGCCAACCCGGTCACGACCTTCTTCCGGGTGCAGATGCCGCTGATCCTGCCGGGCGTGATCTCGGGCGGGCTCTTCGCCTTCATCACCTCCTTCGACGAGGTGGTGGTGGTGATCTTCGTGGGCTCGGCCGGACAGCAGACGCTGCCCTGGCAGATGTTCACGGGCCTCCGCGAGCAGATCAGCCCCACGATCCTCGCCGTGGCGACGATCCTCGTGGCGGTTTCCATCCTGCTCCTGACGGCGGTGGAGCTTCTGCGGCGCCGCTCCGAGCGGCTGCGGGGGCTGTCGCCCGGCTGAGCCTGTCCAACACGGACCCCGGCGGCGACGCAATTCCGCCGGGATTGTCCCCGAGATCCGCAGCATTCGTATCGAGTTTGCTGTAGTGTCTCCATGTCGTACACGATCTACGTCCTGCCCGAGTCCCGCATGACCATCGACGGCGCGATCCTCGACGGGATCACGCAGGGCGATGGAAGCCACCTGGTCGGCACGACGATCACCCTCGATGCGCCGGCGTGGCAGGGCATCCCGATCAACGACGACGACAGCGCCTTCGCCGACAACGACGGCAACCAGACGCTGGCCTCCTCCGTCACGATCGACGGCGTGACCTTCGCTGCCGGAACGGTGGTGGAGGCGGAGTATTCCCTGACCGTCACCGACGGGACGAACACCTATACGCTCGTCGCCTTCAACGTGAACAATTCGAGCCCGGCCTATGCCACGGTCGAGGGGCTGGCCTTCATCGGTCCGTCGGGGGGCTTCCCGCCCATCGGCGTGCCGCTGTCCGTGACCGCCGCGCAGGAGGGGCCGAGCTTCGTCTCCACCTCCTACGCGACGCCCTTCTGCTTCGTCGCCGGAACGATGATCGCCGTGCCGGGCGGCGAGGTCGCGGTCGAGACGCTGCAGCCGGGCGATCTCGTCCTGACGCGCGAGGAGGGCGCGCAGCCGCTCCTCTGGATCGGGCGGCGGACGGTTCCCGCGCGGGGCCGCTTCGCGCCGGTCGAGTTCGCGCCGGGCACGGTCGGCAATCGGCGCCCCCTGCGGCTCTCGCGGCAGCACCGGCTGCGCTATTCGGGCTGGAGGGCGGAGCTGTTGTTCGGGGAGGAGGCGGTGCTGATCCCGGCCGCCCATTTCGTCGACGGCGGCCGCGTCCGCGTGGTGGAGGGCGGCCTCGTCACCTATGTGCACCTGATGTTCGAGGGCCACCGCGTCGTCTACGCCGAGGGCGCCGAGGCCGAGAGCTTCTACGCGACCCCCGACAACCTCGCCCGGATCAGCGCCGCCGCGCGCGCCGAGCTTCTCGCGCTCTGGCCCGGCATCGCGCGGGGCGAGGGGATCGGATCGCTGGCCCACCCCGCGCTCGGCGGGCGCGAGGCGCGCGCGCTGCTCGCCGGCTGAGCCTCAGGGCAGGAGCGCGATCCAG
>NZ_JBQLZP010000464.1:0-1579 GCF_052168335.1 Roseicyclus sp.
TCATCGCCTCACCTCCGGTGCATCAGGCGCGGGTTCGTGATCGTCGAGAGCACGTCCGCGATGAGGTTGAGCGCGACGTAGGCCGCCGCGAAGATCAGGGCGACGGCCTGCACCACGGCGATGTCGCGGTTGGACACCGCATCGACCATGAGCTGCCCGAGGCCCGGGTAGACGAAGACGACCTCGACCACGACGACGCCGGTGATGAGATAGGCGAGATTCAGCGCGATCACGTTGATGATCGGCGCGAGCGCGTTCGGCAGCGCGTGGCGGAGCACGATGCGCAGGGGCGAGAGGCCTTTGAGCCGCGCCATCTCGATATAGGGCGAGGCCATGAGGTTGATGATCGCCGCCCGCGTCATGCGCATCATGTGCGCCGTCACCACGAGGGTCAGCGTCAGCGCGGGCAGGAAGCTCATGTAGAGCCGGTCGCCGAAGGTCGTGGTCGGGTTGATCCGCACCATCGAGGGAAAGAGGCCGGTCTGCGCGAGCCACAGCACGAGGATGTAGGCCACGAAGAACTCGGGGAAGGAGATCGCGGTCAGCGCGCCCGCGTTGGCCGCCCGGTCGAAGATCGAGTTCCGCCAGAGCGCGGCGAGGATGCCGAGGATCAGCGAGATCGGCACCGCGAGCGCGGCGGCGTAGAGCGCGAGGAAGACGGTGTTGCCGAGCCGCGCGCCGATCAGTTCCGAGATCGGGCGGCCATTGGCGAGCGAGACGCCGAAGTCGCCGGTCAGTGCGCCGGTGAGCCAGTTCCAGTAGCGGAGCGCCGCCGGGTCGTTCAGCCCGAGCTGTTCGCGAAGCGCCGCCACCGTCTCGGGCGTCGCGCCCTGGCCGAGGAGCTGCGTGGCGAGATCGCCCGGCAGCAGTTCCGTCGCCCAGAAGATCACGAGCGACACGATGAAGAGCAGACCGATCCCGAGCGCGACACGCGTCAGGATCATGCGCAAGACGTCAGACAGTGGCCCGTCCTCCCCGCTGTCCCCGAAGCAGGGCGGCCCCCGGGCGCGTTCGCGCCGGGGGCCGCCGGAGGATCAGGCCATCCACCAGCGCTCGACGCAACGGAAACCGTCGAAGTTCCAGTTGGCCGAGATCTGCTCGGGCGTGGCCACGTCGTTGGAGACCGCCATCACGTAGTTGTTGTACATCGGGATGATGGTCGAGCCCTCGAAGGACACGAGCTGCTGCATCTCGTGGTACATCTCGCGGCGGAGATCCTCGTTGATCTCGGAGCGCGCGGCCACCAGCAGTTCGTTGAAGCGGGCGTTGTCCCAGAAGCTCTCGTTCCAGGCGCCGCCCGAGGCATAGGCGGTCGTGAACATGTGGTCCTCGACCGCGCGGCCGCCCCAGTAGGTGGCGCAGAAGGGCGTGTTGCCGGTGGGGTTGAGCCAGACGTTGTCCCAGTAGCCGTCGTTCGGCACACGGTCCACGGTCAGGTTGATGCCCGCCGCGCGCGCCGTCTCCGAGAACATCGCCGCCGCGTCGACCGCGCCCGAGAAGGCCGCGTCCGCCGCCGACAGCGTCACGTCGAGGCTGTCGAGCCCGGCCTGCTGGAGGTGGAAGCGCGCCCGGTCGGGAT
>NZ_JBQLZP010000465.1:0-1771 GCF_052168335.1 Roseicyclus sp.
GCCCTGCGGTCAGCGCCTCGTGCTCGAGCAGGCCCACGCCGATGTCGGCGGCCAGCTCCGCGCCGCCGAAGCCGCGCACGGCGAGGCAGTAGCCCCCCGCGGGCAGCTCGATCTCCAGCCGCGAGGCGAAGTCGCCGCCGGAATCGTCGTCCGTCGCCACGAGGACGCCCGCCGCGTCGTAAAGGTCGATCACCGGGTCGCCGCCCGGCGCGCTCGACCGCGCCTCGAGGCGGACCAAGCGCGGCTCGGCCAGCGAGAACAGCGCGACGGCCTCGCCGCCGAAGGGAACGGCGCTGCCCGAGAGGATCATCGCGCCCGATGCGGTGCCGGGGTCCGAGGTCTCCGCCCCGCCGCCGATCCAGGTGCCCGAGGCGCCGAGGCCGCCGCAGTCCGGCGCCTGCGCCATCAGCGGCGCCGCGGCGAGGCAGAGGGCGCCCGCGAGCGCGCTCCGGGACAGGACGGGACGGGACGGGATCACTCGGGACTGGACGGGCATCGGGCTTCCTCCTCGGCGCACATGCGGGAACGATAGCCCCCTCGCCCGCCCGCGCGCCAGCAAAAGAACGGTGACGCACGGCCGGGCTGGAAAGCGCCGCGCCGCGCCGCCATACTCCGCCGGCCATGACAGGACGCGCCCACGCCCCCAGACCCCGGCCGCCGACGGCAGGCCTGCGCCCGCCGGTGCGGGCGTTGCTCCTGAGCCTCGTCGTGGCGGTCGCCCTCGCCTTCGCCGCCCTGCCCCGGATCGAGGCGCATTACCTCGCGCGCGCGGGCGCCGCCGATCGCGCCACGCTGCGTCTCGCCACCGAGGTCCTGCGCGGCGCGCTGGAACGGACGCAGGCGCTGCCCGCGCTGATCGCCGAGCGCCCGATCCTCGCCCAGCTCCTGCGCGATCCCGGCAATTCCGGCCTCGTGCCCTTCACCAACGAGCTTCTCCGGCAGAGCGCGCTGTCGCTCGACGTCTCGGACATCTACGTCATGGATCTCTCGGGGCGGACGGTCGCGACCTCGAACTACCGCTCGGACCATTCCTTCCTCGGGCGGAACTTCGCCTTCCGGCCCTATTTCACCGACGCGATGAGCCTCGGCTTCGGACGGTTCCACGCGCTCGGCACCACCTCGAACCAGCGCGGCTACTTCTTCGCCGCCCCCGTGATCGCCGAGACCGAGCGCCTCGGCGCGGTCGCGGTGAAGATCACGCTCGACCGCTTCGAGGAAACCTGGGGCAATTCCGAGAGCACCATCATCGTCACCGACACGAGCAACGTGATCTTCCTCTCGGACCGGCAGGACTGGCATTTCCGCACGCTCGGACCCGTGCCCGAGCCGGCCATCGAGGCCATCGCGGCGACGCAGCAATATCCGCTCGGCGCGCTCCGCCCGCTCCAGGTCCGGCGGAGCCCGCTCGGCCCGGAGACGGAGCTGGTGACGGTGACCGGACCCGACGGGACCGCCGAGGACTTCGTCTTCCAGACCGCGCTCATCGCCGCGCCGGGCTGGCGCGTCTCGATCCTGACGCCGACGGCGCCCGCCATCGCGCAGGCCTGGACGGTCTTCGGCCTCCTGCTCCTGCTCATCGCCGCGGGCGGGCTCCTGGCCGCCGTGCTCCTTCAGCGCCGCGCGCAGCTGATGGAGCGCCTGGCCCTCCAGCGCAGCCAGCAGGCGGAGCTGGAGGCGCGGGTGCAGGACCGCACGCGCGACCTCGACGCCGCGAACGCGCGCCTGCGCGCCGAGGTGGACGAGCGTCGCGCCACCGAGGAGCGCCTGCGCC
>NZ_JBQLZP010000466.1:0-5012 GCF_052168335.1 Roseicyclus sp.
CCTCCAGCCCGCCGACAACGTGACGAAGGACATCTTCGTCGAGGTCCTCGGCAGCGCGGGGGCCGGCGAAGGCGGCAGTGGCACGGTCCGCGACGTCGTCCGGCTCTACCGGTGATCGCCATGGCCCGCCGCCTCCCCTCCCTCACGCCCCAAGGCTTCGCCCGCGACGAGCGCGGCGCGGCGCTGGTGGAGTTCGCGCTGCTTCTGCCGATCCTCCTCCTCTTCTTCGCCGTGACCGTCGAGGGCGGGCGGATGATGTGGTCCTACCAGGCGGCGAACGCGGGCGTCCGCGACGCGGCGCGGTTCCTCGCCCGCTCGGCGCCCTTCGACGTCTGCGCGCCCGGCGGCTCGCTCGCCGATCACGTCGCGGGCCTCGAGACCGACCTCGCGACCATCGTGGCATCCGCGAACTCGGGCGCCGCGCTCTATCCTGGCGGCGTGACCGTCGAGGGCGTGACCTCGGCGCTCGACTGCGTCAGCGGCAACTTCCGGAACTCGCCCGTGGCCGTGGTCCGCGTGACCGCGACCGTGCGCATCGACCTTCCTTTCGGCGCGCTTCTCGACTTCGGCGGCAACGGCGCGCGTCCCGCGCTGACCGCGACGATCAGCGACGAGCACAGGGTCTTCGGATCATGAGCCCGCGCGCCCCCATCCCGACCCGTTTAGCCCGGTTCGCCCGCGACGAGGGCGGCGCGACGCTGGTGGAATTCGCCATCGTCTTCGTCCTGTTCCTCGTCTTCTTCTTCGGGCTGATCGACTTCGGCCGGATGGCCTACAACTTCGTCGTCGCCGACAAGGCGATGCAGGTCGCCGCGCGCATCGCGGCGGTGCGCCCGCCCGCCTGCGCCGGCGTGCCCGAGAACAACCGGCGCGGGACTCTGATCGGCACGCCGCCCTACCGTTTCGGAACCTCCTGCGGCGCGGCGCGCGGCATCTGCCTCGAGCCCGCCCAGGCGACCGTGACCTGCCAAGGCAACGCGACGAACGCGACGGCCGCCGAGATCTGGGCCGCGATCGGCGGCGCGCTGCCGGGCGACGCGCGGATCGACCACCTGCGCTTCAGCTACACGTTCAACCCCGACATGGGCTTTCTCGGCGGTCCCTACACGCCGGATGTGACCGTCGAACTCGCGAGCGACGACCAGTTGCGCTTCGCCTTCATCCATCCCCTGGCCGGTCTGCTGTCGATGGGCGGCGCCAATCCGGCGACAGGGGCCTTCACCTCCATTCCCTTCCCCAGCATGAGCGTCTCCCTCCCCGGAGAGGACCTCGCGCACGGGGACGGCTCATGACCCAGCGGCGAGAGGATAGGACCATGACCGAGCACGCCAGAAACACCGTCGCCGAGGGGCATGACCCCGGCGCCCCGCTGGTGCTCGGGCAGGCGTCCCGGACGGGCCTCGCCGCCGTCCCGCCCGCGTGGCAGGAGGCGCTCCCGGAGATGCGCGGCACCGTGCAGGAGCCCTTCCGCATGGACGGCGTGCTCATCTTCCGGGCCGAAGGCGGCGACGAGCGCGATCTCGAGGCCGTCGCGAAGCTCCGCCGCGAGGCAGGGGAGAAGCAGCCGCTGATCGCCGTCACCTCCGCCGACGCCTCCCTTTCCGACGTGCGCAGGCTGACCCGCGCCGGCGCCAGCGAGGTGGTGCCCGACACGGTCACCTCCGAGGAATTCCACGAGATCTGCCAGAAGTGGCGGCCCGAGACGCCAGCGGCCGCGCCCGAGGCCGACCGGATGGGAAGCGTCATCGTGGTGGGCAAGTCGCGCGGCGGCGTGGGCTCGACCACCGTTGCGGTCAACCTCGCCGACGAGCTTCTGGGCCGGAGCGGCACGTTCCGCAAGTCGGCTCAGAAGCGCGTGGCGCTGGTCGATCTCGACATCCAGCTCGGCGACATCGGCAGCTTCCTCGACCTCGATCCGAACGAGGCGCTCTACGAGCTCGCCGTCAACGGCAAGGAGCCCGACGCCACCTTCGTCGCGCAGGCGATGACGCGGCTTCCCTCGGGCCTGTCGGTCCTGACCGCGCCCGCGCATTTCGCGCCGCTCGACGCGCTGAAGCCGGCGCAGATCGCGGGCCTGATCGACGCGCTCCGCAAGACGCACGACTACGTCGTCGTGGACCTGCCCGGCGGCCTGGTCGACTGGATCGACGCGGTGCTCGAGCGGGCGGACCGTTTCCTGATGGTCACCGACTGCGCCGTCCCCTCGATCCGGCAGGCGCGGCGGCTGATCGATTTCTTCTCCGACTCCCATCTGGGGCTGAAGATCGAGATCGTGGTGAACCACGAGGCCAAGCCGATGCTGCTGCGCCGTCACCACGCCGCCGCCGAGAAGGTGTTGGAGCGCGAGTTCCGCCACTGGCTGCCGGACGATCCCTCGGCCGCGCGCGCCGCGCTCGACCGGGGCGTGCCGCTGTCCGGGATCGCCGCGCGCTCGCGCCTGTCGAAGACAATCGCCCGCATGGCGCGGGGCCTCGCCGACGCGCTCGCGTCGCGCGAGGCCGCCGCCCGCACCGCCGCGCACTGAGGAGCAGAAGATGTTCAAGCAATTCACCCGCCGCCCGGACCAGCCCGAGGCCTCGGTCGTCCCGCTCCACCCCGGCGCGCGTGCCCCGTCTTCGGCCGAGCGCGGACCGGCCGATCCGCTCCAGCCGACGCCCGAGGAGCGCGACCTGATCGCCTTCCTCGAGCTGAAAGGCAGGCTCCACGACGCGCTTCTCGACCGGCTCAACTTCGCCGTGATCGACAAGATCATGCCCGACGAGCTGCGCCGCGAGGTCGCGAGCCTCGCCGAGGAGGTGCTGGCCGCCGAGAACCGGCCGATGCGCGGCCCCGAGTTCCAGCGCCTCGTGGACGAGCTGATGCACGAGGTCCTCGGCCTCGGCCCGCTCGAGCCGCTGCTGGCCGACCCCACCGTCAACGACATCCTCGTCAACGGCCATTCCAGCGTCTTCGTCGAGCGCTCGGGCATCCTCGAGCGCACGCCGGTGCGGTTCCGCGACGAGAAGCACCTCCTGCGGATCATCGACAAGATCGTCTCGCGCATCGGGCGCAGGGTGGACGAGTCCGTGCCGTGGGTCGATGCCCGCCTCGAGGACGGCAGCCGCGTGAACGCGATCATCCGGCCCTGCGCCATCGACGGGCCGTCGATCTCGATCCGCAAGTTCGCCAAGATGCCCTTCACCATGGAGGGGCTGGTCGCGCAGGGCGCGCTATCCGAGGAAGCGGCGGGCCTTCTGCGGGGGCTCGTGCGGGCGCGGTTCAACATCCTCGTGTCGGGCGGCACCGGCTCGGGCAAGACGACGATGCTGAACGCCATGTCGGCCAGCATCTCGGACCGCGAGCGCATCGTCACCATCGAGGACGCGGCCGAACTCCAGCTCCAGCAGAGCCACGTCGTCCGCCTCGAGACCCGGCCGCCGAGCCCCACGGGCTCGGGCGCCGTCACGCAGCGCGACCTGGTGCGCAACGCGCTCCGGATGCGGCCCGACCGGATCATCGTGGGCGAGGTGCGGGGGGCGGAATCCTTCGACATGCTCCAGGCCATGAACACCGGGCACGACGGCTCGATGACGACGGTTCACGCCAATTCGGCGCGCGACGCGCTCGGCCGGATCGAGCAGATGGTCTCGATGAACGGGCTCGACCTGCCGCTCTCGGCGATCCGCAGCCAGATCGCCTCGGCGCTGCACTTCGTCGTCCAGCTCACGCGGATGGCCGACGGTCGGCGGCGCGTCTCCGCGATTTCCGAGATCACCTCGATGGAGGGCGACGTGATCTCGATGCAGGACATCTTCGTCTTCCGCCGCAAGGGCGTTTCCGCCGACGGCGAGATCCTCGGCGAGTTCACCGCGACGGGCATCCGGCCGCGCAGCGCCGAGGCTCTGGCCGCCGCCGGCATCACCTTCGCCGACAGCCACTTCGCCGTGAAGGGATAGGGCAATGCAGACCGTTTTCCTCGACATCGACCCGAGCTACCTGTTCTTCACGCTCGTCGCGCTCGGCATCTTCATCGCCTTCACCGGGATCACGCAGCTTCTGACCGGGCGCGAAAGCGTGACCGACGCCCGCAACCGGCGGATGCGGCTGCTGGAGAAGGGGGCGACCGCCTCCGAGGTGCGGGCGATCCTGAAGCCGGTCGGCAAGGTCTCGGGCAGGGCGCCCGCCCTTGCAACGCTGGCGAAGTGGCTCGACCAGTCGGGCCTCCGCATCGACATGCGGCAGTATCTCGCGCTCTGCGTCGCTGCTGGCTTCGTCTCGGGCATCGTTGCAACCACGTTCCTGCCCGCGGTCCAGGCGCCGCTCATCGGCCTTCTCGGCGGCATCGTCGTGCCGCTCGGCGTCGTCCTGGCCGTGCGGAAGGACCGGATGGACAAGATGGTGCGCCAGCTGCCCGACGCCCTCGACCTCATGGCGCGCGGCCTCCGGGTCGGGCACCCGCTCAACACCTCGATCGGCGCCGTCGCGCGCGAGATGGCCGACCCCGTCGCCTCGGAGTTCGGGCTGATCTTCGACCAGGTGAGCTATGGCGACGACCTGCCCGACGCCTTCCAGGAATTCGCCGAGCGCGTCGATCTCGAGGACGTGCACTACCTGTCCTCCAGCATCGGCATCCAGCACGGCACCGGCGGCGACCTCGCCCGCGTCATCACCGTCCTGTCGCGCGTGATCCGCGACCGCATCGCGCTCCGCCGCAAGATCAAGGCGATCTCGGCCGAGGGACGCCTCACGGCCTGGTTCCTCTCGCTCCTGCCGGCGTTCATCTACGTCATGACGTCGCTGACCTCGCCCACCTACTACGCCGACGTGTCCGGCGACCCGCTCTTCGTGCCGATGATGGTCGCGATCGTCGGCCTGACCGTCTTCAACGCACTGGTTCTCTGGAAGCTCGTGAGCTTCCGCGTCTGACCCCGGAGGTGCCTGCCATGGACCGCCTGACCGACTCGGCCTTCAACTTCTACAACTCGCCCGACGAGTTCGTACCCATCGGCATCGGGATCGGGGTCCTCATCCTG
>NZ_JBQLZP010000467.1:0-3874 GCF_052168335.1 Roseicyclus sp.
CGTGGAGCAGGAGCACCGGAGGCCCCGAGCCCTGCGCGAGGTAGCTGAGGACCGTGCCATCGGCGGCCGTCATGCTCCTGCGGACGGGGGCTGCGCTCATGGCCCGAGGCTAGCCCCGGGCGTCGTCTGCGGCAATCGAAACCGCCCCGCGGGGGAGGGCGCGGGGCGGCCGGGTTTCCGCCTTCAGTGCGGAAGGAGCACGCCGTCGATGATGTGGACGACGCCGTTCGAGGCGAAGACGTCCGGCGTGGTCACGGCGACGTTGCGGTTCAGGTGCACGCCCGAGCCGCGGGCGTCGAGGTTGATGAACCCGCCCTGGACCGTCGGGATGCGCCCGCGCTGGCCGAGCAGCGCCGAGGCCGGGTAGTAGTCGGCCGAGACGTGATAGGTGAGCACGTTCGTCAGCGCGTCGGTGTCCGCCAGAAGGCCGTCGAGCGTGCCGGGCGGCAGCGCCGCGAAGGCCGCGTTCGTCGGCGCGAAGACGGTGAAGTTGCCGCGGGACGACAGCGTCTCGACGAGGCCCGCGGCCTGAACCGCGGTCACGAGGGTCGAGAGGTCGGGAGTGGCGGCGGCGAGCTCGACGATGGTCTGCGAGCCGGTGACGGCGCGGGCGGGCAGGCTGAGCGCGAGGGGTGCGGCTGCGAAGGCGGCCGTGGCGGTGATGAAGTTGCGGCGGTCCATGACTGGTCCTCCCTGTCTGAAGGATCTCCGGAAAGAAAACGGCCCGGCAGGTGCCGGGCCGTAGTGGCGATGGGCGTCTTACATCGGGGGGAGGATGACGCTGTCGATCACGTGGATCACGCCGTTCGAGGCCTCGATGTCGGCCGCGGTGACGGTCGCGTCGTTCACCATGACGGTCGAGCCGTCGATCGAGATGGTGATGTCGGCGCCGTTCACGGTGGTTGCGGTCATGCCGTCGGAGAGGTCGCCCGACATCACGGCGCCCGGGACGACGTGGTAGGTGAGGATCGCGGCCAGCGCCTCGGGATCGGCGAGCAGGCCCTCTACGGTGCCCTCGGGCAGCGCTGCGAAGGCTTCGTCGGTCGGCGCGAAGACGGTGAACGGACCTTCGCCCGAGAGCGTCTCGACGAGGCCGGCAGCCTCGACAGCTGCGACCAGCGTGGTGAAGTTGCCGGCGGCAACGGCGGTCTCGACGATCGTCTGGGCGTTGGCGGCGACGGGCAGGGACAGCGCGGTGGTCGCTGCGAGGGTCATCATGATCTTGCGCATGGTATCGTCTCCTTCGTGGGTTGCGCGAGGCGTCTTCGTGCACCTCGTCGCGCCGCCAGATGTCGAGGCCGCCAACCGTTTCAAGATGCGCGGATTTCCGCGCCCGCCCTTGACGGGCGAAGCCTCGCGGCTAAGCCGCGCCGCTCCGTGGTTTCCAGTAAAGTGCGCGTGAGCAGAGGTGATGCCGCGTGAGCCTAGCCCGGCGAAACAATCGCCCGGCCCGGTCCGTGTCCTCCCCCGAGGATGCGCCCCGGACCAGCCGCGCTCCGCCCCCTCTCGTCGCGCGCGCACGCGCGCACGCGGGAAAACACTTGCGTGAGATCGCGCGGCTGGGGGTAGGCGGGCGGCTAAAAAGGGTCACATTACCTGCTAACGCACCAAAGCCGGAGGACCGCATGGCCCATCGCTACAGATCCGACCTGACCTGGGACGACGTCACGCCCAAGGAGGTCTACCTCAACCGCCGCCAGCTCATGACAGGCGGGGGCGCCCTTCTCGCCGCCGGGATGGCGGGCGGGCAGGCACGGGCGCAGGACGCCTGGGACCTCACGCCGAACTCCTGGGAGGAGATCACGACCTTCAACAACTTCTACGAGTTCGGCACCGACAAGAGCGACCCGGCCGAGCACGCGCACCGGCTGACGACCTCGCCCTGGAGCGTCGAGATCGACGGATTGGTCGACAACCCCGGCACCTACAGCTTCGAGGACATCGTCGCGGGCCAGACCATCGAGGAGCGCATCTATCGTCTGCGCTGCGTCGAGCGCTGGTCGATGGTGATTCCGTGGAACGGCTTCGAGCTGGCCGACCTGCTGAACCGC
Source organism: Roseicyclus sp. (assembly GCF_052168335.1). Taxonomy (GTDB): domain Bacteria; phylum Pseudomonadota; class Alphaproteobacteria; order Rhodobacterales; family Rhodobacteraceae; genus Roseibacterium. The sequence goes on from NZ_JBQLZP010000467.1 coordinate 2,052, forward strand.
GTGGGCGTGCAGGACGGCGCGCGCTACGTCGCCTTCGAGACCGCGATGCGCCCCGAGGAGATGCCGGGCCTCCGCGTGCCGATCCTCGACTGGCCCTATCGCGAGGGGCTGCGCCTCGACGAGGCGATGCATCCGCTGACGATTCTCGCGACCGGCCTCTATGGCGAGCCGATGCCGAACCAGAACGGCGCGCCCATCCGCCTCGTCGTGCCGTGGAAGTACGGCTACAAGTCCATCAAGTCGATCGTGCGCATCAGCCTCGTCGCCGAGGAGCCGGTGGCGTCCTGGAATCAGTACGCACCGCACGAGTACGGCTTCTATTCCAACGTGAACCCCAACCGCGAGCATCCGCGCTGGAGCCAGGAATTCGAGCGGCGCGTGGGCGGCGGCCTCTTCGCGCGGAACATCCCGACGCTGATGTTCAACGGCTACGAGGAAGAGGTCGCGTCGCTCTATGAAGGCATGGACCTGATCGAGTTTCACTGATGGCACTGTCCGACCGCATCCCCGCGCGTCCGGAGATGATCCAGACGCTGAACGGCGCGCTCCGCAAGGTGCCGCCCTGGACCCTCTACGTCGCGGGGGCGGGCTGGGCGGCGTGGCTCTTCTGGCTGGGGCTGACCGGCGGGCTCGGGGCGGAGCCGATCACCGAGCTCGAGCATCGCTACGGGGAGCTGGCGATCAACCTTCTCGTGGCGGGGCTCGCGGTGACGCCGCTCCGCCGCTACCTCGGCCTGAACCTCATGCCCTTCCGGCGCGCAATCGGGGTGCTGACGTTCTTCTTCCTTCTCGCGCATGTCCTCGTCTGGGCGGTGCTCGACGTGCAGGCGCTCTCGCGGGTCTGGGCCGACATCCTCGAGCGACCCTACATCACCATCGGGATGGCGGCGTTCCTCTTGCTGCTTCCGCTCGGCCTCACCTCGAACGACTGGTCGGTGCGCAGGATGGGCGGGGCGGCGTGGCGCCGGCTGCACAAGCTGGTCTACCCGGCCGCGATCCTCGGCGCTCTGCATTACATCTGGCTCGCGAAGGGCTTCCAGTTCGAGCCGCTCCTCTACATGGGGGCGATCCTGGCGCTTCTGGCGACGCGATTCCTCCCTTCGACTCGCCGCACGAGGGCCTGAAGGAGGTCTCCCCGGGTGCTTCGGCCCCAGATATGGGGATAAGCCTGTGGGCAACCACCAAAGGTCGGAATCGGGCGCCGGGCGAGTCGCGTGAGCGGCCCGACGAGGCGGTCGAAAGACCCGGTCGCGCAGGATTTCTCGGCGTCTAACCTATTGATTTTATAGCGTGTTCCACGAATATCGCAAAAAATCCGATCTTTCTGAAAAAAAGCCCTTGCGGCCCCCCGCACCGATCCGTAAATAGCCCCTCACCGGCGGCGCTGAGGCGCTACCGGGAACGCCAAACGGGCCGCAGCGACACGCGGTGGTGCGGGAGGCAAACAAAAACAGAGACAGATGAGGCGGGCCGCGCTCACAAGGAAGTAGCGCAGTCGGTTCGATTTTGTCTCTCGCTCTTTGACATCGATGGTAACTGAAGAGATATGCGGGCGGTTTGGTTCGTTCGACGGATCGACCGTGCATATCGAGCTCTCTAGCAAGACGGGGCAACCCGAGGCGCGATGATGAGAGTGTCAGCTTCACTGTTTGGACGGCTTTCGGTTTCTGATGAAACCCGAAGCACAACAAACAGAGACTTCCCGATCCTAGCCGGGTCGGGAGATGTGCAGAGGTTCGAACGTCAAGGATAGGCTGGTAACGGCCTTTCAACTTGAGAGTTTGATCCTGGCTCAGAACGAACGCTGGCGGCAGGCCTAACAC
>NZ_JBQLZP010000468.1:0-1023 GCF_052168335.1 Roseicyclus sp.
TGTCCTGCATTTCGTCACTCCCACGCATTTTTCTTGGAACCTTTTCCGGGCAGGATGGTTCCCTCCCGGCAGGCAATTTTTTTGAAGTTTAGCGCGATGGCCAAGGACCAGAAGAAATCACCGGTGCACGAGCAGATCGAAGAGAATCTCAGGCGGGTCTACGACGAGGCCCTGAACGACCGGGTCCCCGACCGGTTCATGGAACTTCTGCGGCAACTCAACGAAGCCGAGACGAAGAAGCCAGCCGGAAAGGACGGCGATGAATCGTGAGATCCGCGACAAGGTGGATCCGCGCGACGAGATCGTGGACCACCTGCCCGCCCTGCGTGCCTTCGCGATGTCGCTGGCGCGCAACAGCGCGACGGCAGACGACATCGTGCAGGACACGATCGTCAAGGCATGGTCGAACATCGACAAGTTCGAGCCCGGCACCAACATGCGCGCCTGGCTCTTCACCATCCTGCGCAACACCTACTATTCGCTCCACCGCAAGCGCGGCCGCGAGGTGGCGGACGGCGACGGCGAATACGCCGCCCAGCTCTCCGAGAAGCCCGAGCATGACGGCCGCCTCGCCATGAACGACTTCCGCGTCGCCTTCGCCAAGCTTCCCGACGAACAGCGCGAGGCGCTGTTGCTCGTGGGCGCCTCCGGCTTCTCCTACGAGGAGGCGGCCGACATGTGCGGCTGCGCCGTCGGCACGATCAAGAGCCGCGCGAACCGGGGCCGAAAACGCCTGGCCGAACTCCTCCACCTGGAGGAGGGCGAGCGGATGGACATGACCGACGCGGCGACGCTCGGCGTGGTGAACGCCCCGCCTTCGGGCTGATGTCGGAGGATCGGCCAGACCGGAGGCGCGTCGGGCTCCTGCCCGGCTCGCTCCGGACGCGGCTGATCCTGCTGCTGACCGTCGCGCTCCTGCCCATCGGGGCCGTCGCCGTCTACCAGACCATGAACGTCGTGGGCGAGGCGCACCGCCTCGCCGAGCGCGACGTGCTGGCGCGCACCGCGCGCGCCGCCGGGCGG
>NZ_JBQLZP010000469.1:0-15239 GCF_052168335.1 Roseicyclus sp.
AGACGTTCAGGCCCGCCAGCGGGAAATTCCGCCCGGGGGCGAGCCAGCGCGCAAGCTCCGCGTCGAGGCCCTCCGGCTCCCGCTGGGGCAGGGCCACGGCCACGTCCACGCCGAGGCGGTGGCGCGCCGGGTCGAAGCGCGAGCCGAGCGCCTCCCGAAGGAACCTGAAGCTCTCGGCGTCGCGCACCCAGACCGCGGCCGCGCGGAGCAGGATGCCCACGGCCTCGTCCTCGAGGAACGGGTCCTCGAAGGGCCCGAGCTTCTGCGGCAGGAGGATCAGCGGCACACCGGCCGCGAGCGCCAGGCGCTTGCTCAGCACCATCGCGCGGAAGCGCCGCCGCCCGTAGAGATCGGTGAAGCTGTCCCCGCCCGAGATGTCGAGAACCGCCCGCGACCGGGCCACGGCCCGCGCCGGGGCGGTGCAGTCCGCGCCGAAGCGCAGGAGCGCATGCGCCGCGCGCAGGCTGTCGCCGCGCCAGACCCGGCGGGTATGCGTCAGCCCGACGAGATCGACCTTCGTGCCGTTCCAGTCGGCGTGGCGGAGCCCGATGCCGTGATCGGCCACGGTGATCGCCTCGGCGCCGCGGCTGGCAAGACCCGCGACCATGGCGTGGCAGAGCGCGCTCACGCCCTGGTTCCCGGTATCGGGCGCTGCGTTGAGAAGTGTGATCATGTCGGACCCCGTTGCGTGCCTTGGAGGCATACGCCGGGGCGGGCGCCGGGTCGCGGGCGCAGGGGGCGAGGTCCGTTCCCATTCGGAGGGGTGGACCTATACGAAAGGATAGGTGGCCGGAAAAACCGCCGCGATCACACGAGGTTGCGGTCGCGCGCGATCATCGCGGCATGGGTCCGGTTCTTGGCCCCGAGCTTGCGGCAGAGCGTCTTGGCATGCAGCTTCACGGTCGCCTCGTGGAGATCGTGGTCGAGCGCGATCTCCTTGTTCGACTGGCCGCGGCAGATGCCCTGAAGCACCTCGAGTTCGCGGCTCGAAAGCAGCCCGGAGGCCGCCTGGCTCTTCTGCTGCATTACGCTGAAGGGGGCGTAGACCTCGCCGGCGGCCATGAATTGCGCCGCGACGATCATCGACCTGGGGGTCAGCGTCTTCGGAACGAACCCGGCCGCGCCCGCCGCGATCGCCTCGTCGGCAAGCGCCCGCGTCGTCGTGCCCGACAGGATGGCGACGGGCAGGCCGGCCTTGGCCTTGCGCATCCGGTGCAGCCCCTCGAGGCCGTTCATGCCGGGCATGTTGTAGTCGAGAAGGGCGAGATCGAAGGCACGATCGGAGGCGACGATCTCGAGCGCCTCGGGCAGCGATCCCGCCGTCGCGACCTCCGCCTGGCCCTCGGCGACGAGGAAGGCGGCGATGGCCTCGCGAACCAGATCGTGATCGTCGGCAATGAGAATACGCATCCTGATACTCCGCCGGGACCGGCAACCTGCCGGTTCCGATTACATGGGCGGACCCGAGTCGCGCGAAGACCTACGACCCGAATGCGTCCTTTTTTTGCCCCGAGGGCATCGGGCGACGTAGCATCGCGCCATGGGGTCGTCCAATGCAAAGGCATGGGGCGCCGAGGGGCATGGGGCGAGGCCTCCTATCCGAAAGGATAGTCCGCCATACGATTGCGCGAATTCCGTGTTTTCGTGACATGTGGCATCCGATGCAGGTGCCACCGAGGCGCAGATCGAGACGAGGCCTGCCATGACACCGAGACGGACATTCACCTGCCTGGTCGCCGCCGCCGTCCTCGGCCTGGCCGGCCCCGTGGCCGCGCTCGACCCCGCCGAGGGTGAGGTGCTGCTGACAGTGACCGGCGCCATCGCCGAGACCAACGCCGAGGGGGCGGCCGAGCTCGACCTCGCGCTTCTCCGCTCCCTCGGCCCGGTCGTGATCGAGACCACGACGATCTGGACCGACGGCGTGCAGACCTTCGAGGGCGTCGAACTCGCCGACCTGCTCGCGGCGCTCGGGGCGGAGGGGACGACCCTGCGCGCGGTCGCCCTCAACGACTACGCGGTGGACATCCCGGTCTCCGACGCCGTGGAGGGCGGTCCCGTCGTCGCCTACCTGCGCAACGGCGCGCCGATGAGCCTGCGCGAGAAGGGTCCGCTCTGGATCGTCTATCCCTTCGACAGCGCGCCCGAGTACCAGACGGAACTGGTCTACTCGCGCAGCATCTGGCAGCTCGACAGGATCGAGGTGCAACCCTGACCGGAGCGGTCGCGCCAGACGAGACGCAATTCCGCCGGAGAGACGACCGGCGGCCGCGGCGCCGCGCCTTCGCGGTCCTCGCCGTGGTCGCCTTCCTGCTGGCCGTCTTCCTGCTCGTGCAGATGGCGCAGGAAGTGCGGCGCGAGATCGACGCCCTCGCCACGGCGAATTCCGACAGCACGCAATGGTCGCTGGCCCAGGCCGATGTCGAGCTTCTGGCGCTGAAATGGGCCATCCTCGCGGCGGAGCATGACGGGACCGCTTCGGTCGGTGAAGTGCGGACGCGCTTCGACATCCTCTACAGCCGGTTCACCACGATCGGCGCCAGCCCGATCTTCGCACCGCTGCGCGACGAACCGGCCGTGGTCGCGGCGCTTGCGCGGATCGAGGACTACTTCGACGCCAACGTGCCCCTGATCGACGCGAGCGATGCGGACCTCGCCGCCGCGCTGCCCGAGCTTGCCGACCGCACCGAGGCGATCCGCGCCGACGTGCGCCAGGTCACGCTCAGCGGCGTCTCCGTGCTGGCCCGGGCGGCCGATGCGCAGCGCAAGAGCATCGCCGAGACGCTGACGCTGGTTTCCGCGCTCACCACCGCGCTCTTCGTCGTGATGGTCATCCTCCTGACCCTGCTCGTCTACTTCGCGCGGCGCGAGCAGGAACGGTCGCGCGAGCACGGCCTCGTCCGGTCGCGCCTCGCCTCGATCGTCGGAACCTCGCTCGACGCGATTCTCGTCGTGGACCGCAAGGGCCGGGTGGTGGAATTCAACGGCGCGGCGGAGGAGATCTTCGGCTACACGCAGGCCGAGGCGATCGGGGCGCAGATGGAAGACCTGATCATCCCGGAGCATCTGAAGGGGCCCCATCGCAAGGGAATGGCACGCTACCTGGACACGGGGGAGAGACACGTCATCGGCAAGGGGCGCGTCCAGATGGAAGCCCGCCGCAAGTCGGGCGAGGTCTTCCCGATCGAATTGTCGATCTCGACCGCGGACTCGGTCCATGGCGAGCTCTTCGTCTCCTTCGCGCGCGACATCTCCCGCCGGGTGGCCGCGGAACAGGCGCTGATCAAGGCGCGCGACGAGGCGATCGCCGGGGAGAAGGCGAAGGCCGACCTCATCGCCGTCATGAGCCACGAGATGCGCACGCCCCTGAACGGGATGCTCGGCACGCTCGAACTGATGGACACGGACACGCGCAGCGCGAAGGATGTTGAGTACCTGGACATCATCCGCGCCTCGGGCCGGCAGCTTCTGCACCATGTCGACAACGTGCTCGACATCTCCCGTGCCGAGGCGGGCAAGATGATCACCCTGCGGGAGGCGTTCTCGCTGCCCGCGCTCGTCCGCGAACTGGTCGAGAGCCAGCGCGGCGTGTCCGAGCATCGCGGCAACGCCCTGTCGCATCGGGTGGAGACCGGCGGCCAGGACCACGTCGTCGGCGATCCGGTCCGCGTCCGGCAGGTGCTGCTGAACCTCGTCGGAAACGCCATCAAGTTCACGCGCAACGGCACCATCACGGTGGAGGCCGAACGCCTCCGCGAGGGCGACCTCGTCGAGTTCCGCGTGATCGACACGGGGATCGGCATCGATCCCGCCGACCAGGCGCGTGTCTTCGACGAGTTCGTGACACTCGACCCGTCCTACTCGCGCGCCGTGGGCGGAACCGGCCTCGGCCTGGCCATCGTCCGGCGTCTCGTCGCGGCGATGGGGGGCGAGGTCGGCGTCGAAAGCGAGACGGGACGCGGCAGCCTGTTCTGGGCGCGTCTCCCGCTGCCGGCGGCCGACCGGCCGTCCGTGATCGCCGCGAGCGGGGACAAGAAGACCGGTGCGCCCATGCCCAGGCCCGCGCCGCCCCTCCGGGTCCTGATCGTGGAGGACAACCGCATCAACCGGATCGTGCTGCGCGAGCTCCTCGAGCGGGACGGGCACGAGGTGGACGAGGCGCATGACGGTCAGGAGGGCGTCGAATGCGCCCTGCGCAAACCCTACGACCTCGTCTTCATGGACATTTCCATGCCCGTCATGGACGGCGTCGAGGCGACGCGCGCGATCCGGGAGGCGGAGCCGCGGGGAACGCGACTGCCCATGGTCGCGCTCACCGCCCATGCCCGAACCGAGGACGAGGAACGCTTCCGGGCCGTCGGCCTCGACGAGATCCTGGTGAAGCCGATCACGCGGAAAGCGCTCCGCGAGGTCATCGGCCGGGTTCGCGGCGAGGGCGGCGCGACGCGCGGCGACGGGTCCGGCGATGGCGGCGGCCTCCTCGATCACGGCCACCTGGACCAGCTTTCGGCCGCGCTCGGCCCCGAGACGTGGGGGGGCCTGGTGGAGGCGTTCCTCTCCGAGACGGATGACGCGATCGCCGCCATCTCCGACAGGCTCGAGCGGCGGGAGACGGACGACGCCCTGGCCCGGCAGGTCCACCTGACGGCCGGATCCTCGGCGCTCGTCGGCGCCGTGGCGCTCCGCGACAGCCTCGTGGCGCTCGAGGCGCGGCTGGGAACCGGCGCCGCGCCGGACGGCGCGACCGCCGCGGCGCTGCTCCGGGTCTGGAGCGAGACGCGCGACGCGCTCGGTCGGCATCCGCGATGACGTGACGGCGCGGCGATCCCGAGCGCGTCAGCCGAGCGCCTGGACCAGCATGCGCGCCGCGATCACGCCGAGGATCGCCAGCGTGACGTGATCGAAGACCTTCAGCGACACGTATCGCGCAAGCCGCGCCCCGACCGGCATCCCGAGCCAGAGGGGCACCACGGCGATCAGGCTCGCGAGGGCGAGCGGCCCGGTCATCACGCCGCCGAGCGCCAGCATCGGGATCTGCATCAGCGCGAGCGCGAAGAAGAAGGCCGAGATCGTCACGACGAAGACGTCGCGCCCGAGCCGCAGCGCGTTGAGGAAGGGCACCGAGACCGGCGCGGAGAGGCCGATCGCCCCGAACATGACGCCGCCGAGAAATCCGAGCGGCGCGGCGAGCAGACGCCCGACCCGCATCGGCAGCACCCAGTCCGGCCGCGCGAGGCGGAGGAGGATGAACAGGAACACCGCGACGGCGAGGACGGCCTGCAGGACATCCGACGGCAACCGGACCAGCATCAGCGTCCCCAACCCGGCCCCGAAGAACCCGGCGAGCGCGAAAGGCGCGAGCAGGCCCGGCGGCGCCGGCGTCCTGCGGTACTGCCAGAGCTGGAGGCCGTTCGACAGGAAGTTCGGCAGCGAGAAGAGCACCACCGCCGTCGGCACGCCGTAGAGCGAGGAGAGGAGCGGCACGGCCAGGATCGGCGCGCCGATGCCCGTCGCGCCCTTCAGCACGCCGCCGATGAAGAGGCAGACGAAGGCGAGCGCGAGGCCCGTCAGTTCAGGCATGGCCGGACCCCCGCGCCGGCATCGCGGATCACGTCTCCGGCGCCTCCCCGCGGTGGGGCCGCGGCTTGATGATCGAGCCGTAGGAGGCGATGCCGCCGTCGATGGTGACGATGGCGCCGCTGATGTAGCCCGCGCGCGGCGAGGCGAGGAAGACCATCGTGTCCGCCACCTCCTCGGGCTTGCCCATTCGCCCGCCGGGATAGTCGGCGAGGAACTCCTTCCAGCGCGACTCGTCGCCGTGGAGATCGACGGCCCGCCGCTTCATCAGCTTGGTCATGCGGTCGGTGGCGATGGGACCGGGGTTGACCGCCACGACGCGCACCCCGTGGTCGAGGCTCTGCCCGCCCACGGCGCGGGTGAAGGCCATGAGGGCCGCGTTCCCCGTGCTCCCCGCCACGTAGTTGTAGTCCCAGTTCTCGCCCGAATTGCCGATGTCGTTGATGATGACGCCCGAGCCCCGCCGCTTCATGCGGAGATAGACCGCGCGGCTGAGGGCGATGTAGCCGAAGACCTTCAGGTCGAAGCCGCGCTTCCAGTCCTCGGCGGTCAGCGCCTCGATCGGCCCGGCGGGGATGTCGCCCGCGTTGTTGATGAGGACGTCGACATCGCCCGCGGCCTCGGCCAGCGCCTCCATGCTCTCGGGGCGCGAGAGGTCCATGGCGTGGACCTCGACCGCCACGCCGTGGGCGTCCCGGATGGCGGCGGCCACCTCGGCCAGCGCGGCGCCGTCGCGGGCGGCGAGGTGCAGGTCGCATCCCTCCGCCGCGAAGGCCAGGGCGGCGGCCCGCCCGATCCCCTTGGAGGCGCCGGTGATCAGAACCGACGCGCCGGCAAGCCTCATGTCCATGTCGTGTCTCCCCGCATCATCCTATCCCTCAGGCGGCGTCACGCCGAGCTTCCGGCAGAGCGCCGAGAAGGTGCCGAGCGTCCCCTGCGCGACCGGCACCCCGTCGCGGCGGCGCGCGGCGGCCAGCCGCTGCGAGCGCTCGCCCGGAAACAGGATCTCGCCGCCCTCGACCTCGGGTTTCGAGGACTTGAGCCGCTCGATCATGGTCTCGGCGCGGCGGTCGAACTCGGCGCGCGGCGTGAAGGCCTCGATGTTCAGCGCCGTCAGCGTGAAGGAGGTGCGCATCGGGTTGTCGAGCGGGCGGAAGCCCGTGGCCTCGCCCGCGAAGACCTCGCCGCCCGCGAGCACGCTGGTCATCAGTTCCGTCATCAGCCCCAGGCCGAAGGCCTTGTAGCCCCCGAAGGGCAGAAGCGTCATGACCTCCGCCGCGATCTCGGGATCGGTCGTCGGCCTGCCGTCGCGGCCGAGCGCCCAGTCGGGCGGGATCGGCCTCCCGGCCTCCCGCGCCATGTTGATCCGCTCGATGGCCACCGCCGTCATCGCCATGTCGAGGCAGATCGCGCCGAAGCGTCCCGCGGGCGCGGCCATGGCGATGGGGTTGTTGCCCATCACCGGCGTCGTGCCGCCCGGCGGCGGCATCACCTTGCGGCTCGCGTTGGTCTGGACGAGGCCGACGCAACCCGCCGCCGCGGCCCGCAGCGCGTAGTGCTTGGCCGAGGTGAGCGAGGTCGCGTCCCGCACCGCGACGACGCCCACGCCGAAGTCCCGCGCCTTGGCGACGGCCGCGTCCATGGCGCGCAGGGCGACGGCCTGCCCGAGGCTCCGGTGCGCGCTCCAGACGGCGATGGCGCCCATGTCGCGCTCGACCTCGATCCGGGTCGCGGCGCGGTGGCCGCCCGCCTCGATCCGCTCGCAGACGGTGACCAGCAGGCGGAGGCCGTGCGAGGGCTCGCCCGCGACCTCGGCGCCGACGAAGACCTCCGCCGTCAGCCGCGCATCCTCGCCCGGCACGCCCAGCGCCTCGAGCACCTGCGTCGCGGCGCGCTCCAGCACGGCGGCGGGCAGGATCGCGGCGTCGGAGGCGGCCTCGCTCATGCCGCCGCCGCCCGTCCGTCGGCGAGGAGGCGCGGGTCCGCGAGGGCAGCGGCTACGACCGACAGCGCCGCCTCGAAATCGGCCTGCTCCATCGCCTCGTCCGGGTTGTGCGAGCCGTTGCGGTTGCGGATGAAGACCATCGCCGTCGGCACCCCCGCCCCGGCATAGGTCGCCGCGTCGTGGCCCGCGCCGCTCGGCAGCGCGAGGACCGGCACGCCCCGCGCCGCCGCCGCGTCCGCGAGGCAGGCGCGCAGCCCCTCGGACAGCTCGGTCGGCGCGCTGTCGGTGCGGGGCCCGAGCCGGATCGTCGTCCCCGTCTCGGCGGCGATGCGCCCCGCGGCGTCGCGCAGTTCCGTCTCCGCCCGCCGCAGCGCGCCGCCATCTGCGCTGCGCATGTCGAGGCAGAGGTGCAGCGCGCCCGGAACCTTGGAGAAGCCGTGCTGCGCGGGGTCGGTCGCGATCTCGCCGAAGGTCACGGTCAGGTCGAGGCCGTCCGCCTCGAACCGGTCCCACATCTCGTGCATCGCCGTGACGAGGCGCGCGCCCGCGAGCCCCGCGTCCCGCCGGAGCGCGCGCGGCGTGGCGCCGGAATGGGCGTATTCGCCGCCGATCGAGATCTCGCGGAAACGGACGGAGCCGCGGATCGCCGTCACGAGGCCGACCGGGACGCCCGCGTCCAGCAGCGCCGGGGCCTGCTCGATATGCGGCTCGATGAAGGCGGCGATGCGCGCGGGCTCGTAGAGGCGGCGCCCCGCCCGCACGCCCTCGGGGTCGAGCCCGAGGCGGCGCATGTGTTCGGCCAGCGTCTGCCCGTCGTCGGACCGCTTCACCCCGTCGAGGACGCCCGGATCGAGCAGCCCCAGCGCCGTGCGCGACCCGATGTAGCTGTGCGGGAACCAGCAGCTCTCCTCCGCGCGGAGGCAGAGGACGGCGAGATCGCAGGGCGGCGTCCGGCCTTCGGCCACGAGGTCCGCCTGGAGCGCGAGCCCGAGGAGGACGCCCGCCACCCCGTCGTAGTCGCCGCCATGCGGCACGCTGTCGAGATGCGAGCCGATGAGGACGACGCGGCTCCGGTCCTGGCCCGGCAGGATCAGGTACTGGTTGCCCGCCGCATCGACCCTCCGCTCCGCCCCGTGGGCCAGCGCCGCCTCGGCGACGAGGTCATGGGCGGCCTGTTCCCCCGCGCCATAGGCCACGCGGGTCACGCCCGGCGGATCGGCGGTCAGGTCCGCCAGCGTCTTGAAGAGGCGTCTGGCGAGATCGCTCCCGGCGCTCATGCCCGCCCTGCGAGCGACATGAGCTGCGGCACCGCCGCCCGCGCCGTGTTCAGCACCATCGCCGCGTCGTTCTGGTAGGGGATCCACTGCGCGCCCATGTCGAGCCAGCGCTTCGCCATCTCGGGCGACTGCGCGCTGAGCCCATAGGGCGTGCCGGCCTTGCGGCAATGCGCGAAGATCTCCTCGTAAGCCTCGAACATCATGGGGTTCTGCAGGTCGCCGGGAATGCCGAGATCCTGCGACAGGTCGTCGGGCCCGACCATGATCGCGTCGATGCCCTCGACCTTCAGGATCTCGGGCAGGTTGTCGATGGCGTTGCGCGTCTCGATCATCACGACGATCAGGGTCTCGCTGTTCAGATGCGCGAGGATCTCGTTCGGGGGCAGCGCCGCATAGTCGGTATGCGGCCCCCGGAGGTTCATCGGCCGGTTGCCGAGCGGGTGGTAGCGCACCGCCTTCATGATCGCCGCCATCTGTCCGGCGTCCTCGATCGCGGGCAGGAGCAGCCCCTGCGCCCCGGCGTCGAGCGCGCGGGTCAGGTCGTGGGGCTTCGACACGCCGGGGGGCCGGACGACCGGGGTGATCCCGCATTCGCGCGCCAGCATCGAGAGCGTCCCGATCTCGCGCAGCGTGAAGTCGGTGTGCTCCATCTCGAGCAGGAGGAAGTCGAAGCCCGCGGCGGCCATGATCTTCACCGCGCGCGGATGCGGGCAGAGCGTGAGCCAGGTGCCGAAGGCGGGCTTTCCCTCGCGATAGAGCTTCTTCACCGGGTTGAACTTGATCACTGCGCCACACTCCCTTTCGTTATCGGGTCCGGTCAGGCCTGCACCCTGCGCCGGTCCCATACGCCTGCGTCCACGAGGAACGGCGGGCGCCGCCCCGCGATGACATCCACGACCTGCTCGGCCGTCTGCACCGCCGTCCGCACCAGCGCCTCCTCGGTGGCGCCCGCGATATGGGGCGAAAGGACCACCCCCTCCGCGCCCAGGAGGGGGTGGTCCGCGGGGGGCGGTTCGACGTCGAAAACGTCCGTCGCGGCCCCCCGCAACCGTCCGGAGGCGATGGCCTCGAGAAGCGGCGCCGTCTGCACGAGCGCGCCGCGCGCGGTGTTCACGAGGATCGCGCCCGGTTTCATCACCGCGAAGCGTTCGGCCCCGAACATGCCGCGCGTCCGGTCGTTCAGCCGCTGGTGGAGCGAGACGACATCCGCCCGCGCCAGCGCCGCGTCGAGATCGGGCGCCGCCTCGAAGCCCGCCGCCGCGATGGCGCCCTGGTCCGCGCTCGGGCTGTGCACGAGGATGCGCATCCCGAAGCCCGCCTTCGCGATCTCGGCGGTGCGCCGGCCGATGGCCCCGAAGCCGAGGATGAGCAGCGTCTTGCCGGAAAGCTCCACGAAATCGCGGGTGTAGCGGTAGTCGAAGCGGTTTTCCCGCGTCGCGGCGTCGGCCTCGCGGATGCGCTTGGCCACCGCCATGATCTGCGCGATCACATGCTCGGCGACGGACTGGACGTTGGCCTCTGGCGTGTAGACCACGGGAATACCGAGGTCGCGCGCCGTGACGAGGTCGACGGGGTCGAGCCCGGTCCCGTGGTTGCCCACGACCTGGAGCCGTCCGCCCGCCCGCATCGCCGCCCCGCTGAGGCCCGCGTTCCGCGTGATGACGGCGTCGGCCTCAACGATCTCGGCGGCGACCGTTCCCATGTCGGCAGCGCTCGCCATGCGGGTTCGGATGCCCGCCGCTTCGAGCACGGCGATGCCGTCGGGGTGGATCGGCTGCACGAGGAGGCAGAGCATCAGGCGGCTTTCCGGTCGCGCTGCCGCCGGAAGGCGCCCGCCGCCTCGACCGCGCCGACGAAGCTGCCGCCCTCCGTCGGCACGAATTCGAGGAAGTCCAGGAGCCGCGTCACCCAGTCGGGCCGTCCCATCGAGCCCGTGTGGAACAGCATGTGCACGATCTGCGCCCGCCCCTCGCGCTGCGCCCGCTCGCGGATGACGCGCCAGACGCGCTTGTGGTTGTCGAGCTCGGACTGCTCTATCTGCAGGAAGTTGCGATAGTCGGTGCCCGCCCCGTCGCAGCCGATCGGCACCTCCACGATGGGCGAGGGCGTCCCCTGCCCCACCGGCGCCCTCGGGTCCTGCGGCAGGGCATAGGCGCTGAGGCCGCCCTCGGTCCAGATCGCCTCGCGCTCGGGCTTGTCGAGGCCGGGCAGGCAGGAGAGGTCGACCCCGATGCCGTGCTCCTCCAGCACGGCGTTCATGAAGGGCGCGTAGGCGTTGTGCCCGCCCCGGTAGGCCACCGGCACGATGCCGCCCTCCACGAGCCTCCGGTGGCAGTCGGCGAAGACCTCCCGCACGTGGTCCTCCTCGCCGAAACGGACGCCGCCGCCCTTGATCTCCTCGTGCAGGTGGACGGCGACGTCGGCCCCGCGGGCCGTCCATTCCCGATAGACCTCGAGCAGCGGCGCCTCGTAGTAGCCGGTCCGGCAGTAGGTGCCCGAATGGGGCGTCAGCACGGCCCGCCCCTCCGTCAGGTCGAGCATGATCCGCCCGAGTTCGCGCGTCTCCCCGATGCTCTGCTCGACCTTCGGCGGGTCGATGCGGAAGTCGCGGCCGGGATCGAACGGCGCGAAGACCAGCCAGTTCACGTCGACCACCGGGACGAGCAGGATCTCCGCCGTGTCGCTTGCCGCCATGTCGTTTTCCCCGGTGTTCCGCCTCTCTCCGGGACAACTTCGCCGCATCCGCTTGATGGGGCAAATCCATTTGTGCAATGGATTAATCCATGAATCCGAATAATATCACGCTGCGCCAGCTGAGGGCCTTCGTGGCGGTCGCCGACCACGAGAGTTTCGTCGCGGCGTCCAAGAAGATCGGCCTGTCGCAGCCCGCGCTCAGCCAGAGCGTCCGCCAGATCGAGCGCGAACTGGGCGCGCGCCTCTTCATCCGCACGACGCGCAGCGTGCACCTGACCGGCATCGGCCTGAGCTTCCTGACCCATGCGCGCCATGTCCTGCGGCTGGTGGACGAGATCGCGGTGGACATGGAGCGCATGATCGAGCGTCGCAGCGGCCGGATGGTGGTGGCCTGCCTGCCCTCGGTCGCCTGGCGCCTGATGCCGCCGGTCCTGGCCGAGAGCACGCGCCTCTTCCCCAAGACCCGGATCGTCGTGCGCGACATGAGCATGGCCGGCATCCGCAACGCGGTCCTCAGCGGCGAGGTGGACATCGGCATCGGCAGCATCACGCACGACATGGCGGCCTTCTCGTCCGTCACGATCGTGCGCGACCGGATGCACGCGCTTTTCCGGCGCGGCGACCCGTTCGACGCGATGGAGGCGGTGGAGTGGGACCGGCTGGTGGACCGGCCGCTCGTCGGCATGACCGAGGAGACCGGCATCCGCCAGATCCTCGACCGCGTGACGGCGGCGAGCGGCGCGCACCTCACCTACACGACCGAGGTGTCCGGCCTCGCCACGCTCACCGGCCTCGTGGAGCGCGGCGCGGGCGTGACGGTGGTGCCGGGGCTCGCCCTGCCCGGCCGGGATCATCCCGTGCTGACCGCGCGGCCGCTGGTGGCGCCCGACATCAGCCGGAACATCGGCCTCATCTGGCGGCGCAGCACGATGACCTCGCCCGAGGCGGTGCGGCTGCTGCGGGCCTTCGACGCGGTCCGGCGCGCCGATGTCCTCGCGGGCGAGAACAACGCCTTCGCCTGGGGCGAGTTCACCGTTCCGGCCGAGAGCTGAGGGCCGTCACGCCCCGGCTGCATCGAGCGCGGCGAGAATGCGCGCGGGCGTCGCGGGGATCTGCCAGAGCGCGGCGCCCCGTGGTGCCAGCGCGTCGTTGACCGCGTTCAGGACGGCGGCGGAAGCCCCGGAGGTGCCGGCCTCGCCCACGCCGACCCAGCGGGGCGGCCTCCCGTTCCCGGCCTCGCTCGGAGGGTGGACGTGCAGCACCTCGATCTCCGGCGTCTCCACCGCCATCGGCACGCGGTACTCGGCCAGCGTCGCGTTCAGGAGCTGCCCCTCCGCGTCGTAGTCGAGCTCCTCCGTCAGGGCCGCGCCCAGCCCCTGTGCGACGCCGCCCTTGATCTGCCCGTCGACGAGGAGCGGGTTGACCACCGCGCCGCAGAAATGCGCCACGGCGTGCCGCGCGAGGCGCAGGATGCCGGTCTCGGGGTCGATCTCGAGACAGGAGAGCTGCACGCCGCATCCGGCCCGGAACGGCGCGTCGAGCGGCCCGAAGCTGGCGGAGGCGACGAGCTTCGGCTGCCTGCCGTCGGGCAGGTGGTGCGGCCTGAAATGGGCGAGCGCGGCAAGCTCGGCCAGGTCCATCCCCGTGCCCGCGTCGCCCGCGACGATCACGCCCTCGCGGATCGCGAGGTCCCAGGGCGGGCGTTGCAGAAGCTCGGCCGCGATCTCGAGGATCTCCTCGCGCAGCTCGCGCGCGGCCTCCCACGCGGCGCGCCCCCCGATGGCGAGCGAGCGCGAGCCCCAGGTGCCGCCGCCATGCCCGCCGCCCGCCGTGTCGCCCGTCACCATGCGCACCCGCTCGCGGGGCAGGCCGATGGTCTCGGCCACGATCTGCGCCACCCCGGTCTCGACGCCCTGCCCCTGCTCGGTCACGCTCGAGAGGCAGGTGACGGCGCCGTTCGGCTCGAGCCGGAGCGTGCAGTGGTCGCGGGTGCTCACGCGCACGTCGCCGTCGCCGTAGAAGCCGGGTCCGCGCGACGTCATCTCGATGAAGACCGCGATCCCGTAGCCGGCGAGCTGGCCCCTGCCCCGCGCCGCCTCCCGCCAGGCGTCGAGCGCCGCGCGAGGGTGCCGCGCCTCGAGCACGTCGAGGCAGGCGGCGAAGGGCAGGTCCTCGAAGGAGACGCCGAGCGCCGAGGGCGGGCTGCCCGGCCCGTAGGTCGCGAAGTTGCGGCGGCGGAGCGCCCAGGGATCGGCGCCAAGCCGCCGCGCCGCGATGTCCACGAGTCCCTCCGTCACCGCCGCCGCGATGGGATGGCCGACGCCCCGGTAGTGCCCCGACATGCCGAGGTTGGTGAAGACCGCACGGCTGCGCGCCGAGGCCTCGCCCAGCGCATAGGGCGCGCCGGAGAGGCTCAGGACCGCGCGCCCCTCGCCCGCGCTCGACCTCGGATACTGCGGATAGGGGCCGATCAGGTGGATGTCGTCGACGTCGATGGCCAGCATCCGCCCCGAGCGGTCGAGCGCCAGCCGCGCCGTCACCTCATGATGCCGCGCCTGGATGTCGCTCGCCATCGACTCGAGCCGGTCCGCCACGAAGCGCACCGGGCGGCCGAGGAGGCGCGCGGCGGCGGCGACGGCCATCTCGTCGGCATGGACCTGCTGCTTGATGCCGAAACCGCCGCCCACGTCCGGGCAGACGACGCGCACGAGATGCGCCTCGATCCCGAGGAGCGCGGCGAAGGCCTCCTGCATGGCGGAGGGGCACTGGTGCGAGTGATGCACGCTCAGCGTCCCCTCGCCCGGCTCGTAGTCGGCGATCAGCCCGCGCGGCTCGAGCGGGATGCCGGTATGCCGGCCGAAGCGGAAGGACGCATCGACCACGAGGTCGGCCCCGGCGAAGGCGGCGGCGCAGCCGGGGGTGCTGCGCGCGGCCTCGAGGCAGAGGTTCCCCGGCGCCCCGGCGTGGATCGCGGGACCGGAGAGCGCGTCGGCGACGCCCGCGATGGCGGGACGCGGCGCGTAATCCACCTCGATCAGCTCCAGCGCGTCCTCGCAGACCGCGCGGCTGGCGCCCACCACGATCGCGACGGGCTCGCCCACGTGGCGGACGCGGCCGGCGGCGAGCGCGGTCTGCTCGGGCGCGACCATGTCGGGGAAGAGCCCGTGCGTCGCCCGCCAGGGCCGGAGCACGGCGGCGAGGTCGTCATGGGTGAAGACCGCGTCGATGCCGGGCGCGGCGCGCGCGGCGGTCGCGTCGATGGAGAGGATGTCGGCATGCGCATGGGGGCTGCGCAGGACGGCCGCCTCCCGCACGCCGGGCACGGTCAGGTCGGCGAGGTAGCGCCCCCGCCCCGCGAGGTGCCGCGGCCAGCGCAGGCCGTGGGAGGGGCCGCTCACGGCGCGAGTTCCGCCGCCGCCGCCGCGACGGCATCGACGATGGGCCCGTAGCCCGTGCAGCGGCAGATGTTGCCCGCCAGCGCCTCGCGGATCGCGGTCCGGTCGGGCCGCGCCTCGTGGCGCAGGAGCTCGCGCGCAGCCATCAGCATCCCCGGCGTGCAGTAGCCGCACTGGAGCCCGCCATGGACGAGGAAGGCGCGCCGGAGGGCCGAGGTCACGTCGTCGTCGGCGTCCGCGAGCCCTTCCAGCGTCTCGATCCGCCGACCCTGAACCGAGGCGGCGAGCGTGGTGCAGCCGCGCCGCGTGACGCCGTCGACCAGCACCGTGCAGGCGCCGCAGACGCCGTGGCCG
>NZ_JBQLZP010000470.1:0-3652 GCF_052168335.1 Roseicyclus sp.
GACGTTGCCCGCGACGATCGCGCGGCTGACCGCCTCGACCTTCGCGTCGATCCGGGTGTGCAGCCCGAAGGTCAGCCCGTATCCCGAGGCGTTCACCTCGGCGATCACCTGCGGCAGGCGGTCGGCGGCGTAGGTGGCGACGTGGAGGACCGGGCCGAAGACCTCGCGCTCGAGATCGGCCATGCCCGCGACCCGCAGGACGACGGGGGCCACGAAATGGCCCTCGGTCGGCGCCGCGAGCTCGTGGAGCACGCGGCCGCCCGCGCGCGCGGCCTCGACGTAGGCGCGGATGCCGTCCCGCGCGCTGCCGTCGATCACCGGGCCCACGTCGGTGGCGAGATGCCAGGGGTCGCCGAGGCGGAGCTCGTCCATGGCGCCGAAGAGCATCCGGAGGAAGGCGGGCGCGATGTCCTCCTGCAGGTAGAGGAGCCGCAGGGCGGAGCAGCGCTGGCCCGCCGACTGGAAGGCGGAGGCGAGGATGTCGCGCACCGCCTGTTCGGGGAGCGCGGTCGAATCGACCACCATCGCGTTGATGCCGCCGGTCTCGGCGATGAGGGGGGCGGCGGGGTCGAGGTGGTCCGCCATGGCGCGGTGGATCGCCTGCGCCGTGCCGGTCGAGCCGGTGAAGGCGACACCCGAGACCCGAGGGCAGGAGGTGAGCGCGGCCCCGACCTCGGCGCCGGTGCCGGGCAGGACCTGGAGCGCGGTGCGCGGCACGCCCGCCTCGTGGAGGAGCGCGACGGCGCGGGCGGCGACCAGCGGCGTCGCCTCGGCGGGCTTGGCGAGGACGGCATTGCCTGCGGCGAGGGCGGCGGCCACCTGCCCCGTGAAGATGGCGAGCGGGAAGTTCCAGGGGCTGATGCAGGCGAAGACGCCCTGGGGCGGATCGGTCAGTTCCGGCGCGCGGGCGGCGTAGTAGCGCAGGAAGTCGACCGCCTCGCGGAGTTCCGCCACGGCGTCGCGGGGCGACTTGCCCGCCTCGCGCGCGAGGATGGCGAAGAGCTCGGGCCCATGCGCCTCGAGGAGGTCGGCGGCCCGGGTCAGCGCCTCGGCGCGGGCTTCGGGCGCGGCCTCCCAGGGGCGGGCGGCGTCGGCGGCGCGGGCGACATCGCCGGGTGCGGCGAGCGTGACCTCGCCCACGAGGTCGGTCGGATCGGCGGGGTTGCGGATGGCCTCGGTCGCGCCCTGCCCCGGTTCGACCGCGAGGACCGGACCGGCGGTCCACCGCGCCGTGCGGAAGGGCGCGCGCGCCGCCTCGAAGGCCGCGATGGCGGCGGGGTCGCCCAGGTCCACGCCGCGGGCGTTGACCCGCTCGGGCGCGAAGAGGTCCGCGGGCAGCCGCACCGCGGGGTGGAGCCGGCCCAGCCCCTCGGCCGCGAAGGGATCGGCGGCGACCGTGCCGGCGGGCACCGAGGCGTCGAGCACCTGGTTCACGAAGGAGCTGTTGGCGCCATTTTCCAGCAGCCGCCGCACGAGGTAGGCGAGGAGGTCGCGATGCATGCCCACGGGCGCGTAGATGCGGCAGCGCGTGCCCTCGTCGCGCATCACCATGTCGTGCAGCGCCTCGCCCATGCCGTGCAGGCGCTGGAACTCGAAGCCGCGCCGCTCCACCCCCGCCATTTCGAGGATCGCGGCGACGGTGTGGGCGTTGTGGGTGGCCAATTGCGGGTAGAGGCGCGGCGCGTAGTCCATGAGCTTCCGCGCGCAGGCGAGGTAGGACACGTCCGTGGCGGCCTTGCGCGTGAAGACCGGGAAATCCTCCAGCCCCTCGACCTGGGCGCGCTTGATCTCGGTGTCCCAGTAGGCGCCCTTGACCAGGCGGACCATGAAGCGGCGGCCGAGGTCGGCGGCCAGCGCCTCGGTCCAGTCGATGACGGGCGCGGCGCGGCGGGAATAGGCCTGCACGACGATGCCGAAGCCGTCCCAGCCGGCGAGGTCGGGGTCGCGGGCGACGGCCTCGATCACGTCGAGGGACAGTTCCAGCCGGTCGGCCTCCTCCGCGTCGATGGAGATGCCCATGTTGGCGGCGCGGGCGGCGCGGACGAGGTCGCGGACGCGCGGGACCAGCTCGGCCAGCACGCGGTCGCGCTGCGCCTCCTCGTAGCGGGGATGGAGCGCGGAGAGCTTGATGGAGATGCCGGGATTGTCGGCGACGTCCGGCGAATTGGCCTTGCGCGAGAGCCGCGCGATGGCGTCGGCATAGGCGCGCGCGAAGGAGGCGGCGTCCCCGGCCGTCATCGCGGCCTCGCCGAGCATGTCGTAGGAATAGGTGTAGCCGCGCGCCTCCTGCGCCTCGGCCCGCGCCATGGCGGCGGCGATGTCCTCGCCCAGGACGAACTGGTTGCCCATCTCGCGCATCGCCCGGCGGACGGCGGTGCGGATCACGGGCTCGCCCAGCCGCTTGACCGCGCCGCGAAGCGTGCGGACAACGCCTGGCCCCTCGCCCTCGCGCAGGACGCGGCCCGTCAGCATCAGCGCCCAGGTGGAGGCGTTGACGAGCGAGGAGGAGGAGCGCCCGAGATGCTCGCCCCATTCGGACGGCGCGATCTTGTCCTCGATCAGCGCGTCCACCGTCTCGGCGTCGGGCACCCGGAGGAGCGCCTCGGCCAGGCACATGAGCGCGACGCCCTCCTCGGTCGAGAGGCCGTATTCGGCGAGGAAGACCTCCATCAGGCCGGGGCGCGCGCCGCCGCGCATCCGTTCCACCAGCGCGGTGGCACGACGGACGGCGGCCACGCGTTCCACCTCGGAGAGCGGCGCGGGCTCCATCAGGGCGGCGAGAACCTCGGCCTCCGGGGCGCGGTGGCGGGCGTGGATCGCGGCGCGGCGCGAAGCGAGATCGGGCATGACGGGGCTCTGGCGGTTCATGGGCGCATGATACACGCGCGGTCGGAGGCAGGTTTCCCGATTTGCATTGCTTTCGTAGGCGGATCGGCCGATATTCCTTCGATCTTCAGGCGAGAAGGATACGAGACGCACGATGGACAGTCCGATCGACGCCTACGACAGGAAGATTCTCGCCGTCCTCGCCCGCGACGGACGCATCCCCGTGACGGAACTGGCGCGCCGCGTGGGCCTGTCGAAGACGCCCTGCCAGGTGCGCGTGCGCAGGCTCGAGGCCTCGGGCTACATCCGCGGCTACCGGGCCATCGTCGACCAGGCGCGGCTGGGGCGGAACCACGTCACCTTCGTCGAGGTGCGCCTCTCCGACACGCGGGAAAAGGCGCTCTCGGCCTTCAACGCCGCCGTCCGCGACGTGCCCGAGATCGAGGAATGCCACATGATCGCGGGGGCCTTCGACTACCTGCTCAAGGTCCGCAGCACCGATATCGACGCCTACCGCCGCACGCTGGGCGAGGTGATCTCGGCCCTGCCCCACGTGGCGAGCACGTCCACCCATGTCTCGATGGAGGCGGTGAAGGATCGCACGCGCGACCCCTGACGCAGGCGTGCCACGCGCGTCGCGGATCGGACCCGCGCATCTTTACCCGGGACCCGTACGCACGATATGATGTGGATGGAATTCGGAACGGGACGCACCCCTTGTCGAGACCGATCCTCCTCGCCGCCGCGGCACTGCTCGCCGCCACCGCCCCGCCCCTCGCCGGGCCGCTCGACGCGCCTCCGGCCGCGCCGCCCGCGGTCCTGCCCG
>NZ_JBQLZP010000471.1:0-4046 GCF_052168335.1 Roseicyclus sp.
CGCCGGGGCACCGGTCGAGCAGCCAGCGCCCGACCCGCTTCAGGCGCTTCTTGACGAGGTCGTGATAGTCCCTGTTCCGCGCGTAGACACTGATCGTGGCCTTCTCGCGCTGCGTCAGCGTCGCCATCGGATCGGCGTCCGGCGTGTAGGGCTCGGCCAGCATCACGACCGAGCGCGCCTCGGGCCAGAGGGCGCCCGGATCGCCGCGCCAGTTCATCCGCTCGGCCATCCAGCCCATCTGCCCGTGGCGCCCCTCCGCGACGAACGCGGCCAGCCGCCCGGCGGCCTCGGGGATCGCGTCGGGGCGGCAGATGCCCATCTTCGCGAAGCCCGCCGCGCGGGCCTCGGCACGCAGCTCCTCCTTCAGGGCGCTCAAAAGTCGAGGTTCGCGTAATGGGGCGGCTGGGCGAAGCCCGGCACGTGGTCGGAGAGGATCGAGCGGAACGCCGGGCGCGACTTGAGCGTGGCGTACCAGTCCTTGACCGAGGCGCTGGCGGTCCAGTCCACGTCGGAGATGTAATCGAGGCAGCTGATATGCGCGGCGGCCGCGAAATCGGCCATCGTCATGCGGTCCCCGGCGAGCCAGCGGCGGTGGTCCAGCAGCCATTCCATGTAGCGCAGGTGGAACTTGATCGCCTGCGCGCCGGCCTTCACCGCCTTGCCGTCGGGATAGCCCGCGCGCATGACCTTCTTGTTCACCCGCTCGTAGACGAGGTTCCGCGTCACCTCGTGGTGGAACTTGTCGTCGAACCAGCCGACGAGGCGGCGCACCTCGGCGCGCGCCTTGGGGTCCGCCGGCATGAGCTGCGGCTCGGGCCGCGTCTCCTCGATGTACTCGCAGATGGCGGTCGAATCCGACAGGGTCAGCCCGTCGATCTTGAGGACCGGGACCTTGCCCGCCGGGTTGCGGCGCAGGAACTCGGTCGAGGGTTCCCAGTACTTCTCGTCGATCAGCTCCACGTCGATCTTCTTCTCCGCAAGGACCAGACGGACCTTCCGGCAGAAGGGGGACAGCGCGAAGTGGTAGAGGCGGGTCATGCGGGCTCGGCCGTAACGGCGGTTGCCGGCCTACATGCCCAAGACGGCGCGGAAATTCAATTCGCAAAGCACGCGTCGCGACCATCGGCGCGGATCGTCGCCGCCCCGTCCCGGATGGCCGAGGCGCGGCGCAGCACGAAGTCCGACGGCGAGGAGGCCGAGCGCGCCTGCGGGGCGGGCAGCACGGCGGCGAGGCGCGCGGCCTGCGCCTCGGTCAGCTCGGCGGCGGAAACGCCGAAATGGTGCCGCGCCGCCGCCTCAGCGCCGAAGACGCCGGGGCCGAACTCGGCGACGTTGAGATAGACCTCGAGGACGCGCCGCTTGGACCAGAAAAGCTCCATCACCGGGGTGATCGCGGCCTCGAGCGCCTTCCGCAGCCAGGAGCGCCCGTGCCACAGGAAGGCGTTCTTCACCGTCTGCTGGCTGATGGTGGAGCCGCCGCGCGCCGCCCCCGCCTCGATCGCGGCGCGGATCGCGGCCATGTCGAAGCCCCAGTGCAGGCAGAAGTTCGCGTCCTCCCCCGCCACGGCGGCGCGCTGGAGATGGACGGAGATCTCCTCGATCGGCACCCAGTCGCGCTCGATCTGCCCGAGGCGGACACGCTCGGCGATCATGTAGGGCGTGGTCGGCACAGGAATGACGGCATAGGCCGCGACCCAGACGATGACGAAGGCGACGAGGCCGAAGACACCGCGCAGCGCCCAGCGCCGCAAGGGCGCGAGCAGGCCGCGCAGGGGCCTCGTACGGCCCCGCCCGCCCGCTGCCTTCGCGGACTTCGTCCGGGTGGTTCGCTTCGTCGTTCTCGCCATGCCTGCCCGTGCGCCGGTGATCCGGTCTCGTGTTCGCGCGGCCACTCTAACGCGTCGCGTGCGGCGGCAGAAGCCCGCGCGGCGCGGAACCTCCGCCGAGATTCGCGGGTTTTCCAATCCTCGAAGTGCAGGGAAGTGGAGTCGTGCGAGGCATCCTGCAGGGATTGCGGCCCGGCGAGGCGCGCGGCGCCGCGCGGGCCGCGCTCCAGAGCGCGGCGGCGGCGGTGGCGACCTATCTCGCGTTGCGCGCGCTGGGCTCGGAGGAGTTCTTCGTGGGCATCCTCTCCTCGGTCTACATCCTCACGCCCACCATCGGCGGCACGATGAGTTCCAGCCTCCAGCGCGTGACCGCGACGCTGATCGGGTCCGCCATCGGGATCGCCTGCCTGCTGCTCCTGCCGGATACCTGGGGAACGGTGGCGGCGCTGGGCCTGTCGATGCTGGTCCTCGGCGGCGTCGCGCACCTGCGTCCCGCCTGGACCTACGGGATGGTGGCCGCCGTCGCCCTGTCGCTCCACGCCGAGGAGCAGGCGCTATCCGTGGCGCTCGACCGGGGCACCGCCATCGCCATCGGTGCGGCCGTCGGCACGCTCGCCACCTTCCTCGTCTGGCCCGAGCGTGCGGCGACGCGCTTCCGCCGGAGGCTCGCCGCCGCGCAGGCCGCCGTCGCGCGACATGCCGCCGCCGCCCTCGACCGCGCCCGGGGGACCGACAGCGGCGACGAGATCCGCGCCGCCGAGCGCGCCTATCACGACAGCATGGCCCATGCGCGGGAAGCGGCCTCGGCCGCACGGTTTCCGCATGGTGCGCGCCGGGAAGAGTTGCTCCGCGCGACCGACCGGCTTTATCACTCCCTGACGCTGATCGACCGCGCGGTCGAGCAGGCGGAGGCCGATCCCGTGTCGCGCCGCGAGGATTTCGGCGAGCGCGTCGACGCCCTGCGCGAGAACGCGCTCGAGGTGCTCGACATCGTCAGGGGGAACGCGGAGGGCGACGCCCAGGCGGCCTTCGACCGGCTCGGAGAGGAGACGCGCCATGCCCGCGCGATCCTCTCGGGCGACGAGGTCGACGACGACGGGCACCTGCGGCGCGCAACGCTCCTCTTCGGGATGGAGGAGGTGCGGACGGCCCTCGGCCAGCTCTTCGACGAGCTTCGGCAGGATGCGCGGGAGCACGGCGCCCGGACCAGGCTCCGCTGCGCGGGAGGGAGGTTCGTTTCCGACTGAGGGCTCGAGCTTGCGGTCGCGGCTTGCCCGTTCGGCGCGGCGCCGGGGGCGTCGCCAACGACGACCGCCGCCGGAGGTTCCGCCTCAGACCCGCTCCAGCCCGCCCAGAACGAGGTCGGTCACGAGGTCGGCGTAGGCCCCGCGCGCCATCCCGCGCCCGGGGCGGTTCCAGGTATAGTACCAGTTGAGCATCCCGAAGACGCTCATGGTCACGGCGCGGCGGCGCTCGCCGAGGCCGCCCGGCGCGGCGGCCTCCAGCCGCTCGCCCAGCCGCTCGACCATCCCGCGCATGAGCTTCACCAGCGGGTCGCGCCGCTCGCGCGGGAGGGTGTCGAGCGTTTCGAGCTGCACCTTGTGCGCGTCGTCGGCATCCTCGTATTCCAGAAGGATCGCGCGGATCGTGTCGCGCAGGCGGTCCTCCGGCGTGCCGCTCCGCCCGGCGCCCTCGATGGCGGCGGCGAGGCGCGCGAGATGCTCGTGCAGGAGGTCGAAGAGCAGCGCCTCCTTGCTGTCGTAGTAATGGTAGATCAGCGCCTTCGATACGCCGCAGGCCGATGCGACCGAAGCCATCGAGGCGCGGTCGTAGCCGTGCGCCGCGAAATGCGCCGCCGCGCCCCGGCGCAGGGCGTCGCGCTTCTCGGCATGGTCGCGGGCGAGGCCCCTCGGCATGGGTCAGCCCTTCGGACGGTTGTCCACGATGCGCACGGCCTTGCCCTGGCTGCGCGGCACGCCGCCCGAGCCGTGGGCGGCGATCCCGACGCTGACGCCCACACGCTCCTTGATTCGCCGCTTGAGCGTCTCGGCGGCCTGCTCCAGCGCCTCGGTGCCCATCGGACCCTCCGCCGCCTCGACATGGACGATCATCTCGTCCATCCGCCCCTCGCGCGTCAGCTCGATCTGGAAATGCGGGCCGAGGCCCTTCACCGCCATCAGTTGTTCCTCGATCTGGGTCGGGAAGACGTTGACGCCGCGC
>NZ_JBQLZP010000472.1:0-2615 GCF_052168335.1 Roseicyclus sp.
ATGCGAGGGAGCATGGGGAGGATGGCATGAAGGCGATCTGGTACGAGCGGTTCGGGCCCGCGGCGGAGGTTCTCGAGCTGGGCGAGATGGCGGACCCGGCGCCGGGGCCGGGCGAGGTCCTCGTGCGGCTGCGGGCTTCGGGCGTGAACCCTTCAGACGTGAAGCTCAGGTCGGGCGTGCGGCCGGGCGCGGTCATGGCCTTCCCCCGGATCGTGCCGCATTCGGACGGGGCGGGCGTCATCGAGGCGGTGGGGGCAGGGGTCGACACCGCGCGCCTCGGCGAGCGGGTCTGGGTCTGGAACGCGGGCTGGCAGCGGGCCTTCGGCACGGCGGCGGAGCTCGTCGCCCTGCCCGCCGAGCAGGCGGTGCGGCTGCCCGAGGGCACCTCCTTCGCCGAAGGGGCCTGCTTCGGCATCCCGGCGATGACGGCCTGGTACGCGGTCATGGGCGACGGGCCGGTGGCGGGGCAGACGATCCTCGTGACCGGCGGCGCGGGCACGGTCGGACGCTACGCGGTGCAGATGGCGCGGGCGGCGGGCGCGCGCGTGATCGCCACCGTCTCCTCGGCGGAGAAGGGGCGGCACTCGACGGCGGAGGAGTGGGTGAACTACCGCGACACGGACGTGGCCGGGGCGGTGATGGAGATGACGGGAGGCGCCGGCGTCGACCGGGTGGTGGAGGTCGATTTCGGCGCCAACCAGGCCACGTCGCTGGCGCTGGTGAAGCCGGGCGGCGTCATCGCCGCCTATGCGAGCGCGGCGGAGATGGTGCCGCGGCTCGAGTTCTATCCGTTCATGTTCAAGAACGTGCGTCTGCACATGCTGATCGTCTACCAGCTCGCGGGCGCCGCGCGGCGCGCGGGCGAGCGGCAGCTGACCGAGTGGCTCGCGGCGGGGGCCCTGTCGCACGCCGTGGTGCCGGGCGGGGGCCTCGCCGACTGCGCGGCGGCGCACGACCTCGTCGCCGCGGGCGACAAGCTCGGGACCGTGGTGCTGGACATCTGACCGGGCCTCCGTGCTAGCCTCCGGGCAAGCGGCGCGGGCGGAGGACCGGCGCCGCGAGGGGAGGACGACACGATGGCAGGATACCCGAGCCGCCACGGCACGGTCGCGGTGGACGACGTCTCGATCACGGAGAAGCTCTTCGAGGGGCTTCTCGGCCGCGAGGAGGAGGCGGTCATCACCGACGGGCAGACCGGCCGGTCGCTGACGGCGGGCGCGCTGGTGGAGGGCATCCGCAGGCTCGCGGGCGGGCTGACGGAGCGGGGCGTCCTGCCCGGCGGCACGGTCGCGATCCTCGCGCCGAACATGCCGGAATACCCGCTCGTCTTCCACGGCGTCGCCTTCGGCGGAGGCACCGTCACCACGATCAACCCGACCTATACCGTGCCCGAGATCCGCCACCAGCTGATCGATTCCGGCGCGGTGATGCTCGTCACCATCCCGATGTTCGCCGAGGTCGCGGCGCAGGCATCCGAGGGGACGGATCTGCGCGACCTCGTCGTGATCGGGGCGGAGAGCGGGCTGTCGCTCGGCGACCTGATGGGCCGCCCGCTGGAGCGGCAGGCGCAGGTGGACCTGCGCGAGCACGTCGTCGTGCTGCCCTATTCGAGCGGCACCACCGGCCGGCCCAAGGGCGTCATGCTCACGCATCGCAACCTCGTCGCCAACGTGCAGCAGGCGGGCGCGGTGGCCGGGATCACGCCCGACGACGTGGCCATCGCCTTCCTGCCTTTCTTCCACATCTACGGGATGACGGTGCTGATGAACCTCTTCCTCGAGCGGCGGGCGCGGCTGGTGACGATGCCGCGCTTCGATCTGGAGCTGTTCCTGCGGCTGATCCAGGAGCAGGGGGCGACGCGGCTCTACATCGTGCCGCCGGTGGCGCTGGCGCTCGCCAAGCACCCGATGGTGGGACAGTTCGACATGTCGAGCGTGCGCGAGGTCTTCTCGGGCGCCGCGCCGCTGGGACCGGAGACGGAGATCGCCGTGGGCGAGCGCCTGGGCGCGCGCTCGGTGCAGGGCTACGGGATGACGGAGATGAGCCCGATCAGCCACATGACGATCGGCGGCAACGTGCGTCACGGCTCAAGCGGGCAGGCCGTGCCCTCGACCGAGTGCCGGATCGTGAACCCCGCGACGCTCGAGGACATGGCCCCCGGCGAGGAGGGGGAGCTCTGGGTGCGGGGGCCGCAGGTGATGAAGGGCTACCTCAACAATCCCGAGGCGACGGCGGAGTGCCTGACCGGCGACGGGTGGCTCAGGACCGGGGATCTGGCCGTCATCGATGCGGACGGCTTCATGTTCATCCGCGACCGGCTGAAGGAGCTGATCAAGTTCAAGGGCTTCCAGGTGGCGCCCGCCGAGGTCGAGGCGGCGCTGATCGGCCATCCGGGCGTCGTGGACGCGGCCGTTACGGCGCGGCGCGACGAGGAGGCGGGCGAGGTGCCGGTGGCCTTCGTCGTCCGCGGGCCGGGTTCGGACGTGACGGAGGCCGAGCTGCGCGCCCATTGCGAGGGTTGCCTCGCGCATTACAAGCACCCGGTCGAATACCGCTTCGTCGAGAGCGTGCCCAAGTCGGCGAGCGGCAAGATCCTCCGCCGGGAGCTGCGGGAC
>NZ_JBQLZP010000473.1:0-5896 GCF_052168335.1 Roseicyclus sp.
CGCGGGCACCTCGCCCGTGGACGCGATGCTGCTCGGCTGGCGCGGCGATCCGACGGCGCGCGTGCAGGCGCCGCAGGTCGCGGTCTTCGCCGGGAACCACGGCGTCGCCGCGCGCGGGGTCAGTGCCTTTCCGGCGGAAGTCACGGCGCAGATGGTCGCGAATTTCGCCGCGGGGGGAGCGGCCATCAACCAGCTCGCCGCGCTCGCGGGCGCACGGCTCGCGGTGCGGGCCATCGCGCTCGACCGGCCGACGGCGGATTTCACGCAAGGCCCCGCGATGGACGCGGGCGACTTCGCCGAGGCGCTGGCGGCGGGCTGGGAGGCGGTCGATCCGGCGGCCGACCTCCTCGTGACCGGCGAGATGGGCATCGGCAACACGACCGCCGCGGCGGCCATCGCCCATGCCCTCTACGGCGGCGAGGCGGCGGACTGGACCGGGCGCGGCACGGGCGTGGACGCGGCGGGCCTCGCCGCCAAGACCCGCGCGGTGGCCGAGGGCGTGGCCGCCAACCGCGCCGCGCTCGGCGATCCGCTGGAGGTGCTGCGCTGCCTGGGCGGGCGGGAGCTCGTGGCGATGGCGGGCGCGATGGCCCACGCGCGCTGCCTGCGCATCCCCGTCATCCTCGACGGCTTCATCTGCACCGCCGCCGCCGCCTGCCTGCACGAGGCGGTGCCGGGCGCGCTCGACCACGCGGTCGCGGGCCATGTCTCGGCCGAACACGCGCACGCTGCCCTGCTGGACCGGCTCGGCAAGGCGCCGCTCCTCTCGCTCGGCATGCGGCTCGGCGAGGGATCGGGGGCGGCGCTGGCCATCCAGGTTCTGCGGGGCGCGCTGGCCTGCCATTCGGGCATGGCGACCTTCGCCGAGGCGGGCGTCGCGGGCGGCTGAGCCTCAGAGCGGGAGCGGCGCGTCGGGCTTGATCCGGTCCATGACGATCTGGCTCTGGACGCGGCTGACGGCGGGGTGGGGCAGGAGCACGCCCTGCACCAGCCGGTTCAGCGCGGCGAGATCGACGCACCACACCCGGAGGAGGTAGTCCGCCTCGCCCGTCAGCGTCCAGGCGCCCACGATCTCGGGCTGGCGGCGGGTGAGGGCGGCGAAGTCTCGGGCATTGCCCTCGGTATGGGTCGCCATGACGATCTGGATGAAGGCCTCGACGCCGAGCCCGAGGCGCTGGGGGTCGAGGACCGCGCGGGTGGCGCGCACGATGCCCTCGGCCTCGAGCCGCTGCCGCCGCCGCGCCGCCTGGCTCGCCGAGAGGTTCAACCGCTCGCCGAGCGCCTGCGCCGTCAGCGTCGCGTCGCCCTGGATGAGGGCGAGGAGCCGGCGGTCGGTCTCGTCGAGGTGATGCGTGGATTGCGCGCTCGTTGCCTCCATGATGCGCGATATTCGCATGACCGGACCGAGAAAGCCAGCGAAACGCGCGCAGCCCGCATGGCTCGTGCGGTATCATCGGGCGCACGCGACATGACAGGACCATTCAGGAGACGCGACATGGGCCCCTTCCCGCACGACGCCCCGCGCGCCGAGATCAGCCCCGAGAACCCCGCCGGCACGGACGGGTTCGAATTCGTCGAGTTTGCCCATCCCGAGCCGCAGGTGCTGCGCGACCTCTTCGCGCGCATGGGCTACACCCACACCGCGACGCACAAGAAGAAGGCGGTGGAGCTCTGGCAGCAGGGCGACATCACCTACGTGCTGAACGCCGAGCCCGGCAGCTTCGCCGCCCGTTTCGTGGAGGAGCACGGACCCTGCGCGCCCTCGATGGCCTGGCGGGTGCGCGACGCCGAGCACGCCTTCGCGCAGGCCGTCGCGAAGGGGGCCGAGCCCTACGAGGGCGCGGACAAGACGGTCGACTGGCCCGCGATCAAGGGCATCGGCGGGTCGCTGATCTACTTCACGGACGGTTACTGGGACGCCTCGCCCTACAACGCGGAGTTCGACTGGGTCGCGGACGCCCACCCGGCGGGCGTCGGCTTCTACTACCTCGACCACCTGACGCACAACGTCTTCAGGGGGAACATGGACACCTGGTTCCGCTTCTACGGGGACCTGTTCAACTTCCGCGAGATCCGGTTCTTCGACATCGAGGGCAAGTATACGGGGCTCTTCAGCCGCGCCCTGACCTCGCCCTGCGGGCGCATCCGCATCCCGATCAACGAGGACCGGGGCGAGACCGGGCAGATCGTGAATTATCTCAAGAAATACAACGGCGAGGGTATCCAGCACATCGCGGTCGGGGCGCGGAACATCTATGACGCCGTCGACGCCATCGCCGAGCGCGGCATCCGCTTCATGCCGGGCCCGCCGGAGACCTACTACGCGCAGAGCTTCGAGCGGGTGACGGGCCATTCCGAGCCCGTGGAGCGCATGAAGCGGCACGGCATCCTGATCGACGGCGAGGGGGTCGTCGACGGGGGGGAGACGAGGATCCTGTTGCAGATCTTCTCCAAGACCGTGATCGGGCCGATCTTCTTCGAGTTCATCGAGCGCAAGGGCGACGACGGCTTCGGCGAGGGCAACTTCAAGGCGCTGTTCGAGTCGATCGAGGCCGAGGAGGCGGCGCAGGGCGACTACGGGGACGTGGCGGCCGAATAGGGCGCGCGTCGGCCGTTGCCGGAGGCGCGAAAGGGTTGCGCCGGCTGTTGCCGGCGGCGTGCAAGGGTTGCGCCGGCTGTTGCCGGCGCCGGGGAGGCGCGGCGGAGGGGGCATCGAGCCCCCTCCGCCGCGGCCCGTTCCGGGCATCTTGCGTATTTGGGGAAAGATGAAATGGGCGGGGCTTGCGCGCGGCCGGCGTATCGCGTGATCTGGCGGCGCAGGGATGGCAGGGAGGCGGCGCGTGAAACGGTCGGAGATCAACGCGATCATGGCGGAGGCGGGGGCCTTCATCCGGTCCTTCGGGTTCGTCCTGCCGCCCTTCGCGAACTGGAGCCCCGAGGAGATGCGGGCGCGGCGGGGCCAGATCGACGGGATCGTCTCGGGGCGGCTCGGTTGGGACATCACGGATTACGGGCAGGGCAGGTACGGGGAACTGGGCCTGTTCCTCTTCACGCTGCGGAACGGGCGGCTCGCCGACCTGAAGCGCGGGGGCGGCATGTGTTATGCCGAGAAGCTGCTGATCTCGAAGCGGGACCAGCTGAGCCCGATGCACCGCCATCACCTCAAGGCCGAGGACATCATCAACCGCGGCGGCGCGACGCTGGCGATCGAGCTCTTCGGCTCGGCGCCCGACGGGAGCTTCGACGGCGCGGCGGGCGGGACCGTCTTCTGCGACGGGATCGCGCGGGACTTTTCGCCGGGCGAGGTGCTGATGCTGGCGCCGGGCGAGAGCGTGACGCTGATGCCGGGGGACTGGCATGCCTTCTGGGGCGAGGGGGGCGACGTGCTGATCGGCGAGGTCTCGACCGTGAACGACGACGAGACCGACAACTGGTTCCGCGAGCCCATCGGACGCTTCGCCGAGATCGAGGAGGACGTGGCGCCGACGCATCTCCTCGTGTCGGACTACCGGACCTGGCTGTGACTCAGAGCGCGCGCCAGCCGATGTCGCGGCGGAAGACGCCTTCGGGCCAGTCGACCGCCTCGGCCATCGCGTAGGCGCGGTCGCGCGCCTCCCGCAGGGTCGCGCCCCGGGCGGTGGCGTTGAGGACGCGGCCGCCGCTGGCGACGAGGCGGCCCTCGACCCGCGCGGTGCCGGCGTGGAACATCACGTGGAAGGCATCCTCGGGGAGCGCGTCGAGGCCGCGGATCCCGGTGCCCTTCACGTAGGCGCCGGGATAGCCCTCGGCGGCGAGGACGACGGTCACGGCGTGGTCGGGCGCCCAGTTCACATGCATCTCCGACAACCGACCCTCGGCGCAGGCGAGCATGAGGTCGAGCGCCTGCGCGCCCAAGCGCATCATCAGGACCTGGGTTTCCGGGTCGCCGAAGCGGACGTTGTACTCGACGAGGCGGGGCTGGCCGCTCTCGATCATCAGGCCGGCGTAGAGGACGCCCGTGTAGGGCGTGCCGCGGCGGGCCATCTCGGCGACGGTGGGCTTCACGATGCGCTCCATCGCGGCCTCGAGGACGGCGTCGGTCATGACCGGGGCGGGGGAATAGGCGCCCATGCCGCCGGTATTGGGGCCGGTGTCTCCCTCGCCGATGCGCTTGTGGTCCTGCGCGGTGCCGACGGGCAGCACGCTTTCGCCGTCGCAGAGGACGAAGAGGCTCGCCTCCTCGCCGGTCATGAACTCCTCGATCACGACAGCGGCGCCGGCCGCGCCGAAGGCGCCGCCGAGCATGTCGTCGATGGCTTCGTGGGCCTCGTCCTCGGTCATGGCGACGACGACGCCCTTGCCGGCGGCGAGGCCGTCGGCCTTGACCACGATGGGGGCGCCATGGGCCGCGACATGGGCGTGGGCGGGAGCGGCCTCGGTGAAGCGGGCCCAGGCAGCCGTGGGGGCGTTCGAGGCGTCGCAGATCTCCTTGGTGAAGGCCTTGGAGGTTTCGAGCCGGGCTGCTTCGGCGGTGGGGCCGAATATCAGGAAACCGGCATTCCTCAAGTTATCCACAACGCCTGCTGCGAGTGGAGCTTCGGGGCCTACTATAATGAAATCGATACTGATCTCCTCGCAGAAGGCGAGAAGTGCAGCGGGGTTCAGGATATCGATATCCGAACATTCCGCGATTTCGGCGATCCCGGCGTTTCCGGGCGCGACGATCAGGCGGTCGCACTTGGGGTTCTGCAGCACGGCCCAGGCCAGCGCATGTTCGCGGCCGCCGCCGCCGAGGATGAGGATGTTCATGGGGCGCCCCTTACGCACATGCGAACGGGCCTAGCCGAGAGGGGCCGGACGGGCAAGCCGGAGGTTGCCGCAGGCCCTTCCGGAGGTGCCGCGCGCCCGCTAGGGTGGGCGCCATGGACGATCTTCTCGACGACATGCCGGAGGAGGGCGGACGCGGCAACGCGCCCGAGTTCACCGTGTCCGAGATCTCGGGCGCCGTGAAGCGAACGATCGAGAGCGGCTTCTCCCATGTCCGCGTGCGGGGCGAGATCGGGCGGCTGTCGCTGCCGCGCTCGGGGCATGTCTACCTCGACCTCAAGGACGACCGGAGCGTGCTCGCCTCGGTCATCTGGAAGGGGACGGCCGCGCGGCTGCGGCATCCGCCGGAGGAGGGGATGGAGGTGGTCGCGACGGGGCGGCTGACGACCTTTCCCGGCCAGTCGAAATACCAGCTCGTCATCGAGGACCTGCAGCCGGCCGGCGCCGGTGCCCTCATGGCGATGCTGGAGAAGCGGCGGCAGGCGCTGGCGGCCGAGGGGCTGTTCGACGAGGCGCGCAAGCGGCCGCTGCCGTTCCTGCCCGAGGTGATCGGCGTCGTGACCTCGCCCTCGGGCGCGGTGATCCGCGACATTCTCCACCGGCTGCGCGACCGTTTCCCGAGGCGCGTCCTGATCTGGCCCGCCGCCGTGCAGGGCGAGGCCTGCGTGCGCGACGTGGTGCGCGGCGTGCGGGGGTTCAACGCGCTGGCGCCGGGCGGAGCGATCCCGCGGCCCGACGTCATCATCGTCGCGCGCGGCGGCGGCAGCCTCGAGGATCTCTGGGGCTTCAACGACGAGATGATCGTGCGCGCCGTGGCCGAGAGCGCGATCCCCGTGATCTCCGCCGTGGGCCACGAGACGGACAC
The DNA here is from genome assembly GCF_052168335.1 of Roseicyclus sp. Lineage (GTDB taxonomy): Bacteria > Pseudomonadota > Alphaproteobacteria > Rhodobacterales > Rhodobacteraceae > Roseibacterium. Next base: position 5,672 of record NZ_JBQLZP010000473.1, read on the forward strand.
GACGCTGATCGACCATGCTGCCGACCGGCGCGCGCCGACGCCCACGGCGGCGGCCGAGATGGCGGTGCCGGTGCGGCTGGACCTCCTCAACTGGCTCCGCGCGCAGGAGGGGCACCTCGTGCGCTCGGTGGGGCAGGCGGTCGCCATGCGGCGTCAGCGGCTCGGCGATCTCGCGCGCGGGCTGCCGCGGCCCGAGACGCTCCTCGACACCGCGCGCCAGCGGCT
>NZ_JBQLZP010000474.1:0-10484 GCF_052168335.1 Roseicyclus sp.
CATGTAGAACGTCTCCATCTCCGCCCGCGCGGGGTGGTGGCCGGGGAGGTTCAGCGCGTCGAAGTTGTACCAGTCGGTCTCGACCTGCGGCCCCTCGGCCACAGCGAAGCCCATGTCGGCGAAGATCGCCGTCACCTCCTCCGTCACCTGGGAGACGGGGTGGATCGTGCCGACCCGCCGGTGCCGCGCGGGCAGCGTGACGTCGAGCCACTCGGCCCTCAGCCGCTCGTCGAGCGCGGCATCGGCCAGCGCGGCCTTCTTCGCCGTCAGCGCGGCGTTCACCTCGTCCTTGAGCGCGTTCAGCGCGGGGCCCGCGACCTGACGCTCCTCCGGCGACATCTGCCCGAGCTCGCGCATCCTGAGGCTGATGTCGCCCTTCTTGCCCAGCGCGGCGATGCGCAGCTCCTCGAGGGCCGCCTCGTCGGCCGCCTGCCCGATCCGGCCGAGCCAGTCCGATTTCAGAGCGTTCAGATCGTCCATTTTCCCGTCCCCGTCTTCGGCCTCAGCCTCGAATTCGCGCCGTTTCACCTACCATGCGGCCCCCGGATTGCAAGCGCGGGGCCGAAACGCAAAGGGCCGCCCGAAGGCGGCCCCGCAACCCGGATGACCGGAAGCTCAGAGGGCGGCCTTCGCCTGCGCGACGATGGCGCCGAAGGCGTCGGGCTCGTGGATGGCGAGATCGGCGAGGACCTTGCGGTCCACCTCGATCCCGGCCTTCGCCAGACCGCTGATGAAGCGCGAATACGTCAGCTCGGCGTCGACGGCGCGGACGGCGGCGTTGATCCGCTGGATCCAGAGCGCGCGGAACTGCCGCTTGCGGACCTTGCGGTCGCGGGTCGCGTACTGGTTGGCCTTGTCGACGGCCTGCGTCGCGGTGCGGAAGCTCCGCGACCGGGCGCCGTAATAGCCTTTGGCCGCGTCAAGAACCTTCTTGTGGCGGCGATGGGTGACGGTTCCACCTTTGGTGCGGGACATGTCTGCGGCTCCTCAGCGGTCGTAGGGCATGTAGGTCTTGACGATCTTCTGGTCGGGCTCGCTCAGAACCTGCGTGCCGCGCGCCGAGCGGATGAACTTGTTCGTCCGCTTGATCATCCCGTGCCGTTTGCCGGCCTGCGCCGCCATCACCTTCCCGGTGCCGGTCACCTTGAAGCGCTTCTTCGCGCTCGACTTGGTCTTCATCTTCGGCATTTCCGTCTCCTGTCTTGCGTAGAGCGGTTCGGGCGCGACTCGGCATGCCGTTCTGGCCGGACGCACCGTTGGAGCGGGCCGCATACAGGGGAAAGCGGGGGCTGTCCAGAGGTGGGGAATGAGGCGTGACCGGACTCACTGGCGCGGACGGCCCTCAGTTCAGGATGCGCGCCGCAACGAGGATGAAGCTGTCCGGGATGTCGGTCCAGGCGAGCCCGCCGGGCGTGCGCAGGTGAACGAGGATCAGGACGCCGACCCCCGCCAGCAAAGCCACGGGCGCGAGACGCGGGCGGACCCGTCCGGCCCAGCTCGCCACGAGCGAGGCGAAGGCGGCGGCGCAGAGCAGCGTCGCGAGCACGGTCAGGATGTCGGTGCCCACGACCATCGGCCCGTCACTCCGGGTCGGTGGCGTAGATCAGCCGCTCGGCGCAGGGCGCGACACGCAGGATGTTGGTGGAGCCCTGGACGTTGAAGGGCACGCCCGCGACGACGATGATCTGGTCCTCCTCGGTCGCGTAGCCGCCCGAGCGCGCGGCCCGCGCGGCGTTGACCACCGCGCCCTTGAAGCGGTGCTGCTCCTCGGTGACGTAGTTCACGATCCCCCAGGTCAGGCACATCCGCCGGGCCACGCCGATCAGCGGCGTCAGCGCAAGGATCGGCACGCGCGGACGCTCGCGCGCCACCAGGGCCGCGGTCTTGCCGGACTGGGTGAAGCAGCAGATCGCCTTGATGTCGACGGTCTCGGCGATCTCGCGCGCGGCGGCCACGATCGCGTCGGCGGTGGAGTTGCGCTTGACCACGCGGGAAGCCTGCATGATGTCGCGGAAGGTCGGGTCGCCCTCCACCTCGACGGCGACGTTGTGCATCGTCGTCACGGCCTCGACCGGGTAGCTCCCGGCGGCGGACTCGGCACTCAGCATCACGGCGTCCGCCCCTTCGTAGAGCGCGGTCGCCACGTCCGAGACCTCGGCGCGGGTGGGCATCGGGCTCTCAATCATGCTCTCGAGCATCTGGGTGGCGACGATCACGGGCTTCGCCGCCGCGCGGCACTTGCGCACGAGGCGCTTCTGGATCGGCGGCACCGCGTGGACGGGGAGCTCCACGCCGAGGTCGCCGCGCGCCACCATGATCCCGTCCGACACGGCGAGGATCTCGTCGAAGGCCTGCACGGCCGCCGGCTTCTCGATCTTGGAGAGGATCGCGGCGCGGCCCTTGGCGAGGGCGCGCGCCTCCTGCACGTCGGCGGCCCGCTGCACGAAGCTGAGCGCGAGCCAGTCGACGCCGAGCTGGCAGACGAACTCGAGGTCCTTGCGGTCCTTCTCGGAGAGCGCGGCGAGCGGCAGCACCACGTCGGGCACGTTCACGCCCTTGCGGTTCGAGATGGGCCCGCCCGCGATCACCGTGCAGTCGGCGAAGTCGGGGCCGCAGCGCTCGACCCGGAGGCGCACCTTGCCGTCGTTCACCAGAAGCCTCGAGCCCGGTTCGATCGCATCGAAGATCTCCCTGTGGGGAAGCTGCACGCGCCGCTTGTCGCCCGGCGTCGGATTGAGGTCGAAGCGGAACGGCGCGCCGTCCTCGAGGTCGTAGCCCTCGCCGTTGGCGAAGCTGCCGCAGCGGAGCTTGGGGCCCTGGAGGTCGGCGAGGATCGCGATGGGCCGGCCCGTGTCCTTCTCGACCTGGCGGATCGCGGAATGGCGCGCGCGGATCTCGTCGTGGCCGCCGTGGCTCATGTTCAGGCGGAAGACGTCCGCCCCGGCCTCGAAGAGCTTGCGGATCATATCGTAGCCGTCCGAGGCCGGACCGAGCGTGGCGACGATCTTGACATTTCTTGCGCGTTTCATGGGTCCGCCTGTCCCTGCCTTGTCGAATTACCCGGGCAACGGCGTTGAAGGAATGCAGCGCCGGGCCGCACTGTTACCGCTCACATCGGGCCTTCGCCACGTATTGGCGTATTCCCGGCGGCGGGACAACCGCGCAGTGTCGAAATCCCTGGCGAAGGCCGCCGCAGGTCCCTTCCCCTCGGCCTTCCGCTGGCCTAGGTGCCTGCGTCGGAGCACGACAAGGCGACAGGGGCATGACGGAACCCTACCACATCGAAGGGGCGGAGCGGCGCGCGCGCTGGGTCGTGACCTGCGACCATGCCTCGAACCGCGTCCCGGCGGAGGTCGCGGGCGGCGACCTCGGCCTGCCGCGCGCCGACATGGAGCGGCACATCGCTTTCGACGTGGGGGCCGCGGGCGTGGCGCGCGCGCTCGGACGCGCGCTCGACGCGCCGGTGATCCTCTCGGACTTCTCCCGCCTCGTGATCGACCCTAACCGGGGGGGGGACGATCCGACCCTCGTGATGAAGATCTACGACGGCTCGATCATCCCCGCGAACCGGCACGCGGACGCGGCCGAGGTCGAGCGGCGGCTGAACCTCTTCCACCGGCCCTACCATCGCGGGCTCGAGGCGCTTCTCGCCGCGCGCGAGGCCCCGGTGATCGTCGCCGTCCATTCCTTCACGCAGCAATTCGTCGGCCGCCCGCCCCGTCCCTGGCACGTCGGCGTGCTCTACGCGGGCGACACGCGGCTCGCGCTGCCGTTGCTGGCGCGCCTGAACGCCGAGCCCGACCTCTGCGTGGGCGACAACCAGCCCTATTCGGGCCACCTGCCGGGCGATGCGCTGGACCGGCACGGCGTGCGGGCGGGGCGGCCGCATGTCCTCGTCGAGGTCCGCAACGACCTGATCGGGACGGCGGCCGCGCAGGAAGCCTGGGGACGCCGCCTCGCGCCCATGCTTGACGCGGCGCTGCGGATTGCCGAGGTCTGAGAAACGCCAGAAGGAGACGCCACATGGACGCGCAGACGAAACTGGAACTCGAGGCCGCCGCCTTCCGCCGGCTGCTGGCCCATCTCGACGAGCGCAAGGACGTGCAGAACATCGACATGATGAACCTCACCGGGTTCTGCCGGAACTGCCTCGGGCGCTGGTACCACGAGGCCGCCACCGAGCGCGGGATCGACATGGACCGCGAAGCGGCGCGGGAGGTCGTATACGGGATGCCCTACGCCGCGTGGAAGGCGAAGTACCAGTCCGAGGCGACCGAGGCCCAGAAGGACGCTTTCGCGAAGTCCCACAAGGACCATTGAAGAAGCGGTTTCGCCCGCTTCGCGGGCGATCGCGTGCGGCGGGGCGAGCCCCGCCCTACGGGGTGTCCTGCCGGCGTGCGGCGGGGCGACTCCCGTCCTACCGTGCGCTCCGATCCCGGGGTCGGTATCCGCCCGCCCGGCGGGCGGACCGGGCGCGCGGGGCGCCTCGCGGCGCGTCCGCGCGCCCGGCGCGCTCCGGCAGGCCATGGGCGCGGGCGGACAGGCAGCGCCATTCGCGATGAGGCCGTTTGCCGGCAGGTCTGCCGGGCAAACAGGCCGGTCCAAGCGTGGATGCGAGTCGCCCGCCGCCTCAAGGACGCCCGTTCCGGGCGCCGCCTCCGGCGGTCTGGCGATCCTTGACCCGGCGGCCGACTCGCGGTTCGGGATGTCAGGCCGCGGCGGCCTCGGAGGCGGCGGCGCGCAGGAAGGCGGGCTTGCCGGGTTCGCTGAGCTCCGGGGCATGGACGTAGCCGCCGGTGTCGAAGGCGAGAAGCTGGGCGGGGTCGGCCAGGCGGTTCTCCAGGACGAAGCGGGCCATGGCGCCGCGCGCCTTCTTGGCGAAGAAGCTGACGATGCGCGGGCCGCCCGGCTTGTCCTCGAGGAAGACCGGCGTGACCACCTCGAGCGCGAGGGCGCGGGTGTCGACGGCGGAGAAGTACTCGACCGAGGCGCAGTTCACGAGGACCCTGGCGCCCACCTCGCGCGCCTGCGCGTTCAGCGCCTCGGCCAGCCTCTCGCCCCACCACTCGTAGAGCGAGGCGCCGCGCTCGGTCTTCAGCCGGCTGCCCATCTCGAGGCGGTAGGCCTCGATCGCGTCGAGGGGGCGCAGCAAACCATAGAGGCCGGAGAGGATGCGCAGGTGGTCCTGCGCGTAGCGCAGCGCGTCCTCGCCGAGCGTCGCGGCCTCGAGCCCGGCATAGGTGTCGCCCGCGAAGGCGAAGACGGCGGGCCGCCTGTCGCCGTCGCCGAAGCGGGCGAAACGCTCGGCATTCAGCGCCGCGAGATCCGGCGAGATCCCCATGAGGTCCATGAGCTCGTCCGGGGCGAGGCCGCGCGCGATGCCCGCCAGCGCCTCGGCGTCGGCCTGGAAGGCGGGCTCGGTCGCGGCGACCTCGCGCGGGGTCCAGTCGAGCCGCTTGGCGGGGGAAATCACGGTCAGCATCGGACGTTCCTCCTCGGGATCCGGGGTCTTCGGGGCCGCTTAGCCCGCCTCGCGCAGGACGTCCAGAAAGGCGTCGGCGAAACGCTCGGCCCGGCGGTCGCCGATCAGCCTTTCGACCGTTTCGCGGTCGGTCGGGCGCATGTCCGCCAGTTTCGCGAGCTGCGCGGAAGAGCAGGAGAGCGGCTTGTCGAGGCCGCTGTCGCCGCGCGCGAGCTCGGCCTGGATGGAGAGGAGGCGGTCGTAGATGGCGCCCGCCTCGCGCCCCGCGAGCCTGCGGCGCGCCGGGTGCGCGGGGGCGGCGGCCTCGCCGGTGATGACGGCGAGGAAGGCCGCGCCGTAGCGCTCGAGCTTGGTGGCGCCGACGCCCGAGACGCGCGCCATCTCGTCGAGGCTCTGGGGCCGGGTCTCGGCCATCTCGATCAGGGTGCGGTCGGTGAAGATGACGTAGGCCGGCACGCGCGCCTCCTCGGCCAGCGCGCGGCGCTTGGCCTTCAGCGCGGAGAGGAGCGGCGCGTCCTCCTCGGAGACCAGCGCCCTGGCGGCGGGGCGGCGCGCGGTCGCGCCGAGCGTGTCCTTGCGCAGCGTGATCTCCGCCTCGCCGCGCAGGATCGGGCGCGCGGCCTCGGTCAGGCGCAGCGCGCCGTGGCGGTCGGGATCGGGCCGGACGAGGTCGTGGCCCATCATCTGCCGGAACACGGCCTGCCAGTCCTTGCGGTCGAACTCCCGCCCGACGCCGAAGGTCGGCAGCCGGTCGTGGCCGCGCGCCTGCACCTTCTCGGTCGTCGTGCCGGTCAGGATGTCGACGAGGTGGCCGGTGCCGAACCACTCGCCCGTGCGCAGGATCGCCGAGAGCGCCTTCTGCACGGGCACGGTGGCGTCGAAGGTCGCGGGGGGCGCGGCGCAGAGGTCGCAGTTGCCGCAGGGCTCGGAGGCCTCGCCGAAATAGGCCAGCAGCTTCTGGCGGCGGCAGGACACGGCCTCCGCCAGACCGAGGAGCGCATTCAGCCGCGCGTGGTCGGCGGCCTTGCGCTCGGGGGGCGCGAGGCCCTCGTCGATCTGGCTCCGGCGGAAGCGGATGTCGTCGGGGCCGTAGAGCGTGAGCGTGTCGGCCGGCGCCCCGTCGCGGCCGGCGCGGCCGATCTCCTGGTAATAGGACTCGATCGACTTGGGCAGGTCGGCCTGCGCGACCCAGCGGATGTCGGGCTTGTCCACGCCCATGCCGAACGCGACGGTGGCGACGACGATCAGCCCGTCCTCGGTGGCGAAGCGATGCTCGACCTGCCGCCGGTCGTCGGCCTCCATCCCCCCGTGATAGGCGACGGCGGCGTGCCCCGCCTCGCGCAGCGCCTGCGCCAGCGTCTCGGTCTTGGCCCGCGTGCCGCAATAGACGATGCCCGACTGTCCCTTGCGGGCTGCGGCGTAGCTGAGGATCTGCTGCCGGGGCTGGTTCTTGACCTCGAAGGCGAGAGTCAGGTTCGGACGGTCGAAGCCGCGCAGGAAGGTCTCGGGTGGCGCGCCGTCGAAGAGGCGGGCGACGATCTCGCCCTGGGTCTCGGCGTCGGCGGTCGCGGTGAAGGCGGCGAGCGGCACGCCCAGCGCGCGGCGGAGCGCGCCGATCCTGAGGTAGTCGGGGCGGAAGTCGTGGCCCCACTGGCTGACGCAATGCGCCTCGTCCACGGCGATGAGCGAGACGCCGGCGCGGCGCAGCATCCGCTCGGCCCCCGATGAGGCCAGCCGCTCGGGCGCGATGTAGAGGAGCTTCAGCCGCCCCTCCTCCAGCGCCTGCCAGACCGCGTCCGTCTCGTCCTGCGTGTTGCCGGAGGTCAGCGCGCCCGCGCTGACGCCCGCCTCGCGCAGGCCGCGCACCTGGTCGCGCATCAGCGCGATGAGCGGCGAGATGACGACGGTGACGCCCTCGCGCATCAGGGCGGGAAGCTGGAAGCAGAGTGACTTGCCACCGCCGGTCGGCATGATGGCGAGCACGTTGCGCCCGGAGGCCACGGCGCCCACGATCTCGGCCTGCCCGGGACGGAAGCCTTCGAATCCGAAGACGGAGCGCAGAAGCGCTGAGGGGTCCGGGCGGGTCTCCAGCATCGGAAGGGGCCTGTCGGGTGTTTTTCGGTTTATCGCTCGCTCGAGGGTGAGCGTCCCATATTGAGGACTCGTAAACAAGACCCGCGGCGCATCCGGGACAGGCTCAATCCTCCTCCGGCGCCTCGACGGGGCCGAGCGGCCCGAGCGGGGACGCGACGGGCTCGGCCACGATGCCGCCGAAGCGCGCCTCGCCGACGCGCACCGGCCGCCCGTCGAGAAGGCCCAGATAGCCGCGCGCCTCGCGGAACGCCGCCTCGCCCGCACGCCGCCAGGCGAAACCGCCCGAGACATGGGTGTTGGCGAATTCGAGGCGATGGCCCTCGGCGTCGGTGATCCGCTCGCGGCAGAGGGCGCAGATGTACCAGGGATAGCGCGTCATGGCCGGAAGGCGCGTCCCGCAGGCGGGACAATGGTGCGCCGCCCCGCTCAAGGCGCAGCGGCTCCGAGCCCGAGGCGAGCCGGCACCTCGGCCATGTCGCGGACGATCTCGGCCCCGAGGGCGGCGAGGCGCGCGCCGTCGCCGTGCGGCGCATATCCGAGGCAGCGCATTCCGGCGCGGCGCGCGGCCTCCACCCCGGTCGGGCTGTCCTCGACGACGAGGCAGCGCGCGGGGTCGGCGCCCATCACGCGCGCGGCATGGAGGAAGAGGCCCGGATCGGGCTTGGCGATGCCGACGGCATGGGCCGAGAAGCGGCGCCCCGCGAACCGTGCGGCCAGACCCGTGCGTCCCAGCGTGATGTCCATCTTCTCGTCGCTCCCGTTCGAGGCGACGCAATGGGCGATCCCCTCCGCATCGAGGCGGAGGAGCAGATCGGGGATGCCCGCCACCGGCTCCACCCCCTGCCGGAGGGCGGCGTAGGTCAGTCCGTAGATCTCCGCCACCCAGTCGTCGTGCAGCGCCGCGCCGAGGCCGCGCGCCTTCTCCATCACGCCCGCCATCGTGCCGCCGATGAAGACCTCCATGCAGCGCTCCGCCGTCAGGTCGAGGCCGTAGCGCGCGAGATTGGCCGAGAGCACCCGCGCCGAGACCCACTCGCTGTCCACGAGAACCCCGTCGCAGTCGAATATGACCAGATCGGGCCGCATCACGGCGCCCGGAGGAGCGTGAGGCGCGTGCCGCCATAGCTCCGCTCGTCGAGGATCTCGAAGCCCGCCGGCGGCAGCGGCGGAACGGACTCCTCCCAGACGACCAGCGCGCCCGCCGCGATCCATCCGCCCGCGACGGCGGAGGCCATGGCCCGCTCGCCGAGGCCCTGGGCATAGGGCGGATCGAGGAAGACGAGGTCGAAGGGCTGGCCCCTGTGCGCGCCGAGGTCGGTCGCGTCGCGGCGGAAGACCTTCGCGACGCCTTGAGCCCCGCACCGCTCGACGTTCTCGCGGAGGAGGGCGCGGGCGGCCGTGCCGTTGTCCACGAAGGTGACATGCGCCGCCCCGCGCGACAGCGCCTCGAGCCCGAGCGCCCCCGTTCCGGCGAAGAGGTCGAGGACGCGCGCGCCCGTGACCGGGTCGCCGTGCCGCCCGTTCGTCAGAAGGTTGAAGAGACTCTCGCGCACGCGGTCGGAGGTCGGGCGGAGGTGGGCCTCGGCATCGCCCGCGCCGACCTCGGCGAGCGCTTTGCCCCGCCAGCGTCCACCCACGATTCTCATCCGCGCAGGAGCGCCTTGAGATCCGTCGCCGGGTCCGCGATGGCGGCCTTGTCGGGAGACCTCCCCGCCTCGATCAGGCGCTTGCCGACCATGTAGGCGCGCGGGTCGTTCATCGCGTCGACGGCCAGCAGTGTGTCGCCCTCATAGTACCAGTGCGAGCGCCCGTCCCCGTCACGCATGACGATGTTGTCGTACCCGGTGTTGAGGCCCGCGATCTGGAGCTTCACGTCGTACTGGTCGGACCAGAACCACGGCTGCGGCACGTAGTCCTCGCCCGCGCCGAGGATGTTGCGCGCCACGGCCTCGGCCTGGTCGATGGCGTTCTGCACGCTCTCGAGGCGGATTCGCCGCCCGCGGAAGGGCAGGCTCGCGCAGTCGCCCGCGGCCCAGATGGCCGGATCGCTCGTCCGCCCCCGCGCGTCCACGCGGATGCCGTTCTCGATCTCGAGGCCCGCGGCCTCGGCCAGTTCGGTGCAGGGCGTGATGCCGATGCCCGCGATGACGATGTCGTAGGGATGCTCGGTGTTGTCCGACAGGATCGCGCCCGCGACCTTGCCGTCGACGCCCGTGAGGCAGGTGAGGCCGACGCCCTCCAGCACCCGCACGCCGTGACGCGCGTGGAGCGCCCGGAACCAGGCGGAGGTCTCGGGGCAGGCGACGCGCATGAGGATGCGGTCCGCCGCCTCGATCAGCGTGACATCGAGGCCGCGCTTGGCGCAGACCGCCGCCGCCTCGAGCCCGATGTAGCCGCCGCCGACGATGAGCGCCCGCCGCCCGGCGACGATCCCAGGCGCCATCGCGTCCACGTCGGCGAGCGTGCGCACCACGTGGACGCCGCGCAATTCTCCGCCGATGCTGCCGGGAAGCCGGCGCGGAACAGACCCGGTGGCGAGGACCAGCGCATCGTAGGGCACCGCCTGGCCGCCCGCGATGACGACGCGGTCGCGCCGGTCGATCGCCTGCACCGTCGTGTCGAGCCTGAGCTCGATCCCGCTCTCGGCATAGTAGCTCTCGGGCCGGAGATAGAGCCGCTCGAGCGCCATCTCGCCCAGGAGATAGGCCTTCGACAGCGGCGGGCGCTGGTAGGGCGGCGCGTGTTCCTCCCCGAGCAGCGTGATCGACCCCGCGAAGCCCTCGGAGCGCAGCTTGGCCACGCAGGAGGCGCCCGCCTGTCCGGCCCCGACGACGACGATCTTCTCCATGGAACCTGGCCTCCCGCCCGCGCGAAACATCTATGGCATCCGGTCGGCCGGACCCTATAT
>NZ_JBQLZP010000475.1:0-15293 GCF_052168335.1 Roseicyclus sp.
ACACGGTCACGGCGGGCGAGAAGTTCGCCGACCGCGCATCCATCCGCACGGTGTAGTCCTCGCCCGACCGCTCCCATTCGAAGAAGACGCGATTGAAGTTGAGGTTCAGCGCCGAGATCGAGGGGTTGTAGCCCGCGTACGGAAGCTGCGCGGGGTCGATCTGCTCGATGAAGGGCAGCGCGTCGGTCGCCACGCGGAAACTTCCCGTGACCTGCCGGACGCCGAGTTCGTCGAGCGCGCGGACCATGGCGTCGAGCACGTCGGTGTCGAGCAGCGGGTCGCCGCCGCCCACGAGCCAGAGGTCCCCCTCGATCCGCCCGTCCGACAGCGTCCCGTCCGTCACCAGCCGGGTGCGGAAGCGGTAGCCCGGCCCAAGCCGGTCGAGCCCGTAGGCCGTCGTCACCGCCTTCGCGACGCTTGCGGGCGGCAGCGGATGGAGCGGCTGGAAGACCTCGAGCATCTCGCCCGTTGCGGCGTCCGCCACCGCGCATCCGACCCGCCCGGGCAGTCCCGCATCGGCGATCATCTCGGCCAGCGGGGGGACGGAGCGGCGGATCAGGTCGCCCGATCGCGGCTGCGGGAAGAGCGACGTCTCGGGCGCGCTCGACCAGGCCTTGCCCGCGGCGGCCGCCGTCAATGCGCCTGAAAGAAAGAGTCGTCTCGAAACCATTCTGGTCGAATACCCGCAGCCCAGGTCCCGACCCTATTCAGGGAAGGGAGTCGTCTCAACCCCCGGATTGCGTCAATGGTGCCTGACCTTACCACTCCCCCCGCGCACGGATCGCGGAGGAGGAGATGTCGATCATCGGCACGTCGAGATAGGTCCAGGCAGGCGCTTGCGCGCGGGGCAGGACGCGTGCGGCGGGGGCGGGCAGTCGTGCCGCCTCGAAGATGCGCGCCGCCCGCGCCGTGCGGGCCGAGACGCCGAGGCCCGGCCGCGCCAGGACGGCGACCGGCACGCTCCGCATGATCCGGTCCCAGCGTTGCCAGCGGTGGAACTGCGCGAGGTTGTCGGCCCCCATGAGCCAGACGAAGCGCACGCCCGGATAGAGCGCGCGGAGCGCCTCGAGCGTCCCGGCGGTGTACCGCGTGCCGAGGCGCGCCTCGATGTCGGTCACGACGATGCGCGGATGGTGGATCAGCCTGCGGGCGGCCTCGATCCGGCGCGCGAGGGGCGCGGGCCCCTTCTCCTTCAGCGGGTTGCCGGGGCTCACCAGCCACCACAGACGGTCGAGCCCGAGCCGCTTCAGCGCCTCGCGGCTGACATGGACATGGCCCGCGTGCGGCGGGTCGAAGGACCCCCCGAAGAGCCCCACGGTCATGCCCGGCAAGGCAACCGGCAGTCCTGTCCTGTCCAACGGCCCTTCCCTCGCCCGCATCCCGTCGGGCCGAGCGGTATCAGCCCAATGCGCGGGAGTGCAAAGGAAAAAGGGGCGCCCGGATCGCGCCGGACGCCCTCTCTCGCCGTCAGATGCCCCAGTATGGGTTGGGACCGGGGGGCGCGTTGGCCCGGCCCGGCCGCGTCTCGGGCAGACCGATGTCACGCCTCAGGTGGTCGGGGATGTCGACCTGCGGGCGCTGCCGGACGAGCGCGGCCAGCCTCCGGACGGCGCGGCGGAACCGCCGCCGCCAGGACGGGACGGTGGAATAGTGGACGTGGATGACCTGGGTGGTGTGCATGGCGCTCTCCTTGGGAAGTGGGGAGAGCCGCCCGGGCGAGGGGGAAAACGAAAAAGGCCGCTCACTCGGGCGGCCTCCGGGTCAGATGCCTCGTGTGCCGCGCGTCAGGCGTTCTTGCCCATCGGGCAAAGTGCGATCCGGCGACGATACGACATGAGGTCTCCTCGGGATCCGGCCCGGACATCGGGCAGGTGGGTGTCCGATAGCCGGGCGGCGGCGTTTCCCGCAAGCAGGGAAATCCCTACCCGACGGCATTCGCGCCCGACCGTGCCCCTCCTGCATCAGCGGGCGATTGCAGGCGGCCCCCCGAAAGGCTACATCCCTCCCGATCCCGCACAGAGCCCCGCCCAGCCGCAAGGAACGCACATGGCCAGCTACCAGTATGTCTATCACATGGATGGCGTCTCCAAGACCTATCCCGGCGGCAAGAAATGCTTCGAGAACATCCGCCTGAGCTTCCTGCCCGGCGTGAAGATCGGCGTCGTGGGCGTGAACGGCGCGGGCAAGTCGACGCTGCTGCGCATCATGGCGGGCTGGGACAAGGACTTCGCGGGCGAGGCCTGGGCCGCCGAGGGCGCGCATGTGGGCTACCTGCCGCAGGAGCCGCAGCTCGAAGAAGGCCTGACGGTGCGCGAGAACGTCATGCTGGGCGTTGCCGGCAAGAAGGCCAAGCTCGACCGCTTCAACGAGCTCGCCATGAACTACTCCGACGAGACCGCCGAGGAGATGGCGTCCCTCCAGGACCAGATCGACAGCGAGAACCTCTGGGATCTCGACAGCCAGATCGACGTCGCGATGGAGGCGCTGCGCTGCCCGCCGGACGAGGCGATGCCGGCCACGCTCTCGGGCGGCGAGCGCCGCCGCGTCGCGCTCTGCAAGCTGCTGCTCGAGGCGCCGGACATGCTGCTGCTCGACGAGCCGACGAACCACCTCGACGCCGAGACGATCGCCTGGCTGCAACAGCACCTGATCGACTACAAGGGCACCTGCCTGATCGTCACGCACGACCGCTATTTCCTCGACGACATCACCGGCTGGATCCTCGAGCTCGACCGCGGGCGGGGCATTCCCTACGAGGGCAACTACTCCTCCTGGCTCGAGCAGAAGGCCAAGCGGCTCGAGCAGGAGGCGCGCGAGGACAAGTCCAGGCAGAAGACGCTGCAGCGCGAGCTCGAGTGGATCCGCGCCGGCGCCAAGGCGCGGCAGGCCAAGCAGAAGGCCCGGATCAACGCCTACGAGCAGATGGCCAGCCAGTCCGAGCGCGAGAAGGTCGGCCGCGCCCAGATCATCATCCCGAACGGTCCCCGCCTCGGCCAGAAGGTGATCGAGGTGAACGGGCTCAAGAAGGGCTACGGCGACCGCCTGCTGATCGAGGACCTCACCTTCTCGCTGCCGCCGGGCGGCATCGTGGGCGTGATCGGCCCGAACGGCGCGGGCAAGTCGACGCTGTTCCGGATGCTGACCGGGCAGGAGCAGCCCGACGAGGGCACGCTCGAATACGGCGACACGGTGAAGCTGAGCTACGTGGACCAGTCGCGCGATGCGCTCGACCCCAACAAGACCGTCTGGGAGGAGATCTCGGGCGGGGCCGAGATCATCGAGCTCGGGGACGCCTCCATGAACTCCCGCGCCTATTGCGGGGCGTTCAACTTCAAGGGCGGCGACCAGCAGAAGAAGGTGGGCCTCCTGTCGGGCGGCGAGCGCAACCGCGTCCACATGGCGAAACTGCTCAAGTCGGGCGGCAACGTGCTGCTACTGGACGAGCCGACGAACGACCTCGACGTCGAGACGCTGCGCGCGCTCGAGGACGCGCTCGAGGATTTCGCGGGCTGCGCCGTGATCATCAGCCACGACCGCTTCTTCCTCGACCGCCTCTGCACCCACATCCTCGCCTTCGAGGGCGAGGCCCATGTGGAATGGTTCGAGGGCAACTTCGAGGATTACGAGGAAGACAAGAAGCGGCGGCTGGGACCCGACGCGCTGGAGCCGAAGCGGGTGAAGTACAAGAAGTTTGCCCGCTGACCCACAGGTAGGGCGGGACTTGTCCCGCCACCCCTTCCCACGCGCAGGGCGGGACGTGTCCCGCCAAACCCGGCGCGGCGGGCCGCACACCCGCCTCAGGCCGCCTCGCCGAAAGCGCCCTCGATCGCTTCGCTCCGCCATTCCGGCTCAACCAATCCGAGGCGGATGTCGCGATGGATGGATGACGCCGCCCAGTCTGTCGGCCGGACCACCAGGCCGTGCTTGACCGGGTTTCCCCAGCAATAGCGGATATGTGTCTGTAGATCGCGTTCGTCCCGGCAGTGATGCTCCCAGAAGCGCGGCTGCCAGATGCCGAGTTCCCCCTTGCGGGCTTCCGTTCCCGGACCGGAGAGCGGCGGGACAAGTCCCGCCCTACGGGCGTCGCGGCTGAACCGCGCCTTTATGCGGCCCCAGCGCTGCGAGTAGTTCGGGTCCGCCTCGGGAAGCCGCCAGACGGCGTGCATGTGATCGGGCAGGACCACCCATGCGAGGATGTCGAACGGGCGGTCCCTGAGGACGACGCGGACCGCCTCCCTCAGGACGTCGAGGTGGTCGAGAAGTGCGGTCGACGATCGATCCGCCAGGCAGACGGTGAAGAAAATGGGGCTGGGCGAGAACGCCGGGCGACGGTAATTCGGCATGGGACGAAAATGGCCGCAAATGGTTAATGACGCCCGAATGGCCGGCCCCGCGGAATTCGCTGCCCCTTGCAACGAATCCCCCTTTCGGGCATACGTTCGCCCGCGACCGTTACCGCATCGACCAACTGTCTCCTCTACCAAGGCTTCAGTCTCGATCTGCTTAGAACTGACGCCACCCCGCCGCACTTCCGCGGGCGGACAATTGAGTACAGGAGACATCACGATGGCCACCGGCACCGTGAAATGGTTCAACACCACCAAGGGCTTCGGCTTCATCCAGCCCGATGATGGCGGCAAGGACGTGTTCGTGCACATCTCGGCCGTCGAGCGCTCGGGCATGACCGGCCTCGCGGACAACCAGAAGATCAGCTACGACCTCGAGGCCGGCCGCGATGGCCGCCAGAGCGCGGTGAACCTCAAGGCCAAGTGAGGCCTCCGTCACCGGACGACACCGAGGGGCGCGCCGAAAGGCGGCGCCCCTTTTTCGTCGCGGGCGGGGCTTGGCGCGATGACCGGCGTGCATTATATTGACTCCGTCAATCAACTGGAGCCTCCCGCCATGGCCGACCACCGCGTGACCTGCCTCTCCTGCGCCAGCGTGAACCGCGTTCCCGCGACGAAGCTCGGCGCGCATCCCAAGTGCGGCACCTGCGGCGCAAGGCTGATGGAGCCGCGCGTCCACGACATCGACACCGAGACCCTGCGCAAGGCCGAGCGGAACGACACGATCCCCCTCGTCGTCGACTTCTGGGCGCCCTGGTGCGGCCCCTGCCGGATGATGGCGCCCGAGTTCGAGAAGGCCGCGCGCGTCCTCGCCCCCCATGCGCGGCTGGCCAAGGTGAACACGCAGGTCCACGGCGACGCCTCGCAGCGCTACGGGATCCGGGGCATCCCGCTCCTCGTCCTGTTCCGCGACGGGCAGGAGGTCGACCGCCTGCCGGGCGCCCGCCCCGCGACCGAGATCGAGGCCTTCGCCCGCCGCCATACGGCCGAGCGCGCCTGACGCATTGACCGCACCGCCTGGCTGCGCCGGCCGGCCGGACCGAAACTCGGGGCGACCTCCGGGCAGGTCCGGTCGGGCCGCGATTCCCTATCCGCACCGCCCATTCCGCACTGCGGCATCAATGCTGCGCCGCAGCCTGTGGAAAAAATTCGCCTCTCCCCGACAAATGCTTGGCATTTCGGCGGAAATCCGCCATTGTTCACAGAGCGGAAACAACGATCTTTCTCCGCCCCAAATTTACCACATTCTCATTTTACGGTCGTAGAACTCGGTCCATGGAGGACTGTGCGGAGGGGTTGCGTGGCTGTAGGACTGGTACTACTGGCAGGCTTCATCGCTCTGCCCGTCGCGATCGGGGCCTGGATTCTGGGCTTCGTTCCCTTCGGCGGCGCCGTCCTGCTCTACGTCGGCACGGGCTGGGCCGTCCTGGCCGCCGGAATGCTCTCCGCCATGATCGGGCAAATCCTCGGACGCGGTCCCGACGAGCACGACGACGCCACCCGCATCGCCGTCAAGGCCGCCGACCGCGGCTGACCCCGCGCTGCCGCGGACGACGCCGACGAACACCCAGCGATCCTGCAGGCCGCCCGAACCATCCGCCCGTGACATCCCGGACGCGGAGGCATCGCCGACCCGGAGAAATCCGTGACGCGGGCCTCCACTCCTTCTGCCATCCGGCGCGGGATGGCCCGGTCATCAGCCCCGCGAAGAGGGTCAGCGAACCGCGATCACGAGCAGCGGGGGGATCGCCATCGCCGTCCAGATGCAGAAGAACATGGCCGCGCGGCCCATGCGGTTCCACAGCGCGATATCGGCGTCCTCCCCGACCTCGGCGACAGCGGTTCCGTTCTCGATCTGATCCATGCGCGACATGACGTATCTCCATCTTCCGGCGCCGCCTCCGCCGAGCGGCCCGAAAAAGATAGTCCCGCCAGATGCGGCGTCCAGAGGCATCGCTGATCCGCCCGCCCCGCCCGCGGTTCCCCGCCGGTCGCCCGGGACGCTGGATCATCCCGGAGCCTTGCGTCATCCTGCGCCCGTCACATGCCCGGAGCCTCGATGTCCCGTCGGTCCGCCCCCTTCTTCGCCGCCCTTTGCCTGGCACTGGGACTGGCGACGCCCGCCGCCGCCCAGAGCGCGGCCGAGACGGCCTATGTCCTGGCGCTGATGCGGGGGATGAACCAGCTTTCGGTACGCTTCGACCGCGAGGTCTGCGGCTTCGTCCTGAGGGACGCGGAGGGCAGGTACGCCTCCACCAAGGTCTCCTGGGGCGGGCACGCGAGCTGCGCCTCCCTGCCGCTCGGGCCCGGTGTCGTCGCCGTCTCCTCGTGGCACACCCATGCCGCCTTCGCACGGGACTACGACGGCGAGGTGCCCTCGATCCAGGACGTGGAAGGCGACATGTCGATGGGCGTCAACGGCTGGGTCGCGACGCCGGGCGGGCGGCTCTGGTTCGTCGACGGGCGGACGGGCGACCTCAGGCAGGTCTGCGGGCGCGGCTGCCTGCCGTCGGACCCCGGCTTCGTGCCCGAGATCTACGGCGCGGTGCCGGAGGATTTCTCGCTCGACCGGCTCTATGCGCGGTTCGGGCGCGCGCGGTAGCCCCGGCGCGCCCCTCCCCTCACTCGGCCGCGTCGAGGTAGTCCTCGACCGGCGGACAGGTGCAGACGAGGTGCCGGTCGCCGTAGACGTTGTCGACCCGGTTGACGGGCGGCCAGTACTTGTCGACCCGGAAGGCGCCCGGCGGGAAGCATCCCTCCTCGCGGCTGTAGGCCCGGTTCCAGTCGCGCACGAGGTCCTCCATCGTGTGCGGCGCGAGGCGGAGCGGGCTGTCCTCCACCGCGATCGAGCCGCTCTCGACCGCCGCGATCTCGTCGCGGATGGCGAGCATCGCGGTGATGAAGCGGTCGAGCTCGGCCTTCGACTCGCTCTCGGTCGGCTCGATCATCAGCGTGCCCGCCACGGGCCAGCTCATCGTCGGCGCGTGGAAGCCGTGGTCGACGAGGCGCTTGGCGATGTCGTCCACCGTCACGCCAGCCTCCGCGAAGGGCCGCGTGTCGAGAATGCATTCATGCGCGACACGCCCCTTGCGGCCCGCGAAGAGCACGTCGTAGGCGCCCTTCAGCCGCGAGGCGATGTAGTTCGCGTTCAGGATCGCGACCTTCGTGGCCTGCGTCAGCCCCGCGCCCCCCATGAGCCGCACATACGCGTAGGAGATCGGCAGGATCGAGGCCGAGCCGTAGGGCGCGCCCGAGACCGGCCCCTCCGCGCCGCCCGTCTCGGGGTGGCCGGGCAGGTGGGGCGCGAGATGCGCCTTGACGCCGATCGGCCCCATGCCGGGACCGCCGCCGCCATGCGGGATGCAGAAGGTCTTGTGCAGGTTGAGGTGGCTCACGTCCGCGCCGATCTCGCCCGGCTTGGACAGGCCGACCATCGCGTTCAGGTTCGCCCCGTCGAGATAGACCTGCCCGCCGTGCTCATGCGTGATCCGGCAGACCTCGGTCACCGTCTCCTCGAAGACGCCGTGGGTCGAGGGATAGGTGATCATGCAGGCGGCGAGCCGGTCGCCCGCGGCCTCGGCCTTGGCGCGGAAGTCCTCCACGTCCACGTCGCCGTTCTCGGCCGCCTTCACCACGACCACGTCCATCCCCGCCATCTGCGCCGAGGCCGGGTTCGTGCCGTGCGCCGAGACGGGGATGAGGCAGACGCGCCGGTGCCCCTCGCCCCGGGCGCGGTGGTAGGCGGCGATCGTCAGGAGGCCGGCGTACTCCCCCTGCGCGCCCGAGTTCGGCTGCATCGACATCGCGTCGTAGCCGGTGATCTCGCAGAGCCGCCGGGCGAGGTCGTCGATCATCGCGGCATAGCCCACGGCCTGGTCGGCGGGAGCGAAGGGGTGGATGCCGTTGAACTCGGGCCAGGTGACCGGCATCATCTCGACGGCCGCGTTCAGCTTCATCGTGCAGGAGCCGAGCGGGATCATCGCCCGGTCGAGCGCGAGGTCCCGGTCCGAGAGCCGGCGCATGTAGCGCATCATCTCGCTCTCGGCGCGGTTCATGTGGAAGATGGGGTGCGTCAGGTAGTCCGACCGGCGGAGCAGCGCCTCCGGGATCGTCGGCGCGGCCTCGGCCGGCGGCTTCGCGACGCCGAAGGCCAGCGCCACGGCCTCGAGGTGCTCCTCCGTCGTGGTCTCGTCAATCGAGATGCCGATCCGGTCCGAGCCCACGTCGCGCAGGATGATCCCCCGCGCAACGGCGGCGGCCATGATGCGCGACTGCCGGTCGCCCACCGGAACGGTGATCGTGTCGAAGAAGGCAGCGGCCTCGGGCGCGAAGCCGCCCTTCGCCAGCGACGCGGCGAGGCGCGCGGCCCTCAGGTGCACGCGCTCGGCGATGGCGCGCAGGCCCTTCGGCCCGTGGAACACGGCGTAGAAGCTCGCCATGACGGCCAGCAGCGCCTGCGCCGTGCAGACGTTCGAGGTCGCCTTCTCGCGGCGGATGTGCTGCTCGCGGGTCTGCAGCGCGAGCCGGTAGGCCTTGTGGCCGTGGCTGTCGACCGAGACGCCGACGATCCGGCCGGGCATGGCGCGCTTGTGCGCGTCGTGGCAGGCGAGGAAGGCCGCGTGCGGCCCGCCATACCCCAGCGGCACGCCGAAGCGCTGCGCCGAGCCCACGGCGATGTCCGCCCCCATCGCGCCCGGCTCCTTCACCAGCGTCAGCGCGAGAAGGTCGGTCGCGACGATCCCGATGGCCTTCTGCGCGTGCAGCGCGGCGATGGCCTCGCTCGGGTCCGCAAGGTGCCCGTAGGTGCCGGGATACTGGAAGATCGCGCCGAAGACGGTCCCCGGATCGAGCGCCGAGACGGGTCCCACGATCACCTCGATCCCGAGCGGCTCGGCCCGCGTCCGCATCACCGCGATGTTCTGCGGATGGCAGGCCTCGTCGACGAAGAAGGCCCGCGCCTTCGACTTCGCCACCCGCTCGGCCATGACCATGGCCTCGGCGCAGGCGGTCGCCTCGTCGAGGAGCGAGGCGTTCGCCACCTCGAGCCCCGTCAGGTCCGCCACCATCGTCTGGAAGTTCAGCAGCGCCTCGAGCCGCCCTTGCGCGATCTCCGGCTGGTAGGGCGTGTAGGCCGTGTACCAGGCCGGGTTCTCCAGCACGTTGCGCTGGATCGCGGGGGGCGTGTGGGTGCCGTAGTAGCCCTGTCCGATCATCTGGACCATCGGCTTGTTGCGCGCCGCGATCTCCCGCATGTGCGCCAGAAGCTCCGCCTCCGACATCGGCGCCCAGTCGAGCGGGCGCGCCTGCCGGATCGTGTCCGGCACGGTCTCGGCGATCAGCGCGTCGAGGCTCGCGGCGCCCACGGCCTCGAGCATCTCGGCCATCTCGGCGGGCGAGGGCCCGATGTGGCGGCGGTTCGCGAAGTCGGTCGGATCGTAGTCGGTCGTCGTCCAGGGCATGCTCTCGCCTCTCGCAACGGGCCCGGGGCATCCCGCCCCGCCCCTTCATCTTTCCGAAAATACCGCCGGGGGGTTCCGGGGGGCTGGCCCCCCGGTCGCAGGCGGCCGGGATCACTCCCCGATATGGTCCTTGTACTCGTCCTCGGTCATGAAGTCGTCGAGCGCACCGATGTCCTCGACCCTGATCTTGAAGAACCAGGCGTCCCCCATCGGGTCCTCGTTCACCAGCGCGGGGTTCTCGGCCAGCGCCTCGTTGATCTCCACGATCTCGCCGTCGATGGGCGCGACGATGTCCGAGGCGGCCTTGACGCTCTCGATGACGACGATCTCGTCGCCCTTGGCGACCTGCGTCTCGATCTCGGGCAGTTCGACGTAGACGACATCGCCGAGCTGGGTCGCGGCGTATTCGGTGATGCCCACGACGATCACGTCGCTGCCGGGGGCCTCGGGGCGGAGCCATTCATGGTCTTCTGTGAACTTCATCTGTCCCACTCGCGTCTCTGGTGTCAGCGTTTGTATCCGGGTTCGACGAAGGGCATGGGCACCTGCCGCGCGGGCAGGCGCTTGCCGCGCACTTCGCCGTAGAGGGTGGCATGCTCGGGCACGCCCGCGTCAAGCAGCGCGATCGCCACGGGCGCGCCGAGCGACGGGCCGAAGCCGCCCGAGGTGACGTGGCCGACCTGCGTGCCGCCCGTCTCCGCATCGAAAAGGCGCGTGCCTCCCCGCATCGGCGCCCGCCCCTCGGGAAGGAGGCCCGCCCGCCGGCGCGGCGCGCCCGCCTCGAGCTGCGCGAGGATCACGTCCGCGCCCGGGAAGCCGCCTTCGCGGTCGCCGCCCCGCCGCCGCACCTTCTGGATCGCCCAGGCGAGGCCCGCCTCGACCGGCGTGATGTCGGGGCCGAGTTCCTGCCCGTAGAGCGGGAGCCCCGCCTCGAGCCGAAGCGAATCGCGCGCGCCGAGGCCGATCGGCGCGACCCGATCATCCGACAGGAGCGCGCGCGCGAAGGCCTCGGCCGCGTCCGCCGGCAGCGAGACCTCGAACCCGTCCTCGCCGGTATAGCCCGAGCGGGAGATCCACAGCCCCGCCCCCTCCCACGGCGCCCGGATCACGTCCATGAAGCGCATGTCCGCGGCCTGCGGCACGAGGCCCGCCATCGCGGCCTCCGCCATCGGCCCCTGCAGCGCGAGGAGCGCGCGGTCGCCCAGCACCTCGACACCCGGCACATGCGCCTTCAGGTGCGCGATATCCGCCTCGGCGCAGGCCGCGTTGACGACGAGGTGCAGCCCGTCCTGGTGCCGCGCGATCATCAGGTCGTCGAGAAGACCACCCGCCGCGTTCGTGAAATAGGCGTAGCGCTGGCGCCCCGGCTTCAGCCCGGTCACGTCCATCGGCACCAGCGCCTCGAGCGCCGTGCCCGCATCGACGCCCAGCCAGACCTGGCCCATGTGCGAGACGTCGAAGAGGCCCGCCTTCTCCCGGCACCAGAGATGCTCGGCCATCACGCCGGGGCCGTAGCGCACCGGCATCTCCCAGCCCGCGAAGGGCACGAAGCTCGCCTCGTGCGCGGCATGCAGCGCCCGGAGCGGCAGCGTCTTCAGGTCTTCGGCGGCACCCGTATCGGCCATGTCATCCCGTTCCCCGGGACTGGCCCGGCATCGCAAGGGCGCGAACGCGCGCCGGTCGATGCCCCCTCTGTCCTTTCGCCTGAGATCGTTATCCCTTCGGCGGATGCGCAGCCGCGCACCTCTCTCCAGAGTCCGTCACCCGCAGCGGTCCCTTGTGCCTGAGAGTTTACCGGGGCGGTTGCTCCTTCGGCCCTGGCTTGCGCCAGCGTCTCCCGTCTGCAGGTGGCGTGAACATAGCGAAGGCCCGCGCCCGCGCAAGAGGTCTTGAAGCGCCCCCGCGCATCCGCCAAGCCTGCGGCCATGGTCGGCGATCCCTTCTTCTTCGGCTACGGCAGCCTCGTGAACCGGCGGACGCACGACTATCCGCGCGTCGCCCTGGCCACCGTGCGCGGCTGGGCGCGGACGTGGAAGCGCACGCGGCTCCGGCAGGTCGCGTTCCTCACCGCCGTCGAGGCGCCCGGCGTCGAGATCGAGGGGCTGATCGCGGCGGTGCCGGACGGCGACTGGACCGCGCTCGACGCGCGCGAATACGCCTATCACCGCCTGCCCGTCGCCGAGATCGCGCATGGGCACGGAGACGCGGCCCTCGACATCCAGATCTACCGCACGAAGCCCGAGCACGACACCGACGCCTCCGAGGCGCACCCGATCCTGCTGAGCTACCTCGACACGGTGATCCAGGGCTACCTGACCGAGTTCGGCGAGGACGGCGCTCGGCGCTTCTTCGAGACGACCTCGGGCTGGGAGGCGCCGGTCTTCGACGACCGGGCCCGACCCGTCTATCCCCGCGCGACGCGGACCACGGCGGAGGAGCGCAACCTCGTCGATACCGAGCTTCTCCTGCGCGGCGTCCGGCGCACCGCGCGGCTCTGATCCGTCGCGGACGGGCTTCGTTCAGCTTTCGGCAAGTCCCGTGCCGTATGGCTCGGGACACAGGAAACCGGGAGATGCGCGTCATGCTTTGGACGAGGAAGGTTCACAGGGAGGAGGGCCCGTCCGAGTTCGGGCCGATCATGGACATGATCGACCGCACGCAGGCGCGGATCGAGTTTCAGCCGGATGGCACCATCATCTGCGCCAACGGGAACTTCCTCGCCGCCACCGGCTTCGCGCTCGACGAGGTGGTGGGCCGCCATCACCGCATCTTCTGCGACGCGGACCTCGCCCGATCCCCCGGATACGCGGAATTCTGGCGTCGTCTCGCCGCGGGCGAGAGCTTCTCGGGGGAGTTTCCGCGTGTCACGAAGGCCGGCAATCGCCTGTGGATCTTCGCAACCTACGCGCCCGTCATGAAGGAGGACGGAAGCGTCCGGAAGATCGTGAAGCTCTGCTCGGACATCACGCCGCGCAAGCTCGCCGTGGAACAGATCGCGGGCGCGCTTGCCGCGCTCGACGAGGGGCGCCTCGACGTTCGGCTGCGGATCGGCCAAGGGTCGGGGCTCGAGCACCTCGAACCCATCTTCAACGGCGCGATGCAGGCGCTGGAAACGGCAATGGCCCGCACGCTGGCGACGCTCGACCTGCTCGAGGAGACCGCGTCGCGGAGCGCCGCCGAAACCCGGCAGGCGATGGAGGAAACCGGGCTTCAGGCGCGGGAATGCCACGAGACGCGGGATGTCGTGGACCGCGCCGCCGCCTCCCTGGGCGAGGCCGTCGGGACGGTCGACGCGTCGCTCTCGTCGGTGCGCCGCGGCGTCAGCGACGTGCGCGACGGCGCCGACAGCATCCGCAACGCCCTCGGCGCGGCGCAGGACATGCGGGAGGAGGCGCGCACCATGGTCTCGGTCAACCGCCTGATCGACGACGTGTCCTTCCAGACCAATCTTCTCGCCCTGAATGCCGGGATCGAGGCAGCCCGCGCCGGAAACGCGGGCGCGGGCTTCTCGGTCGTCGCGGCGGAGATCCGGGTGCTCGCGCAGCGGGCCGCCGATGCCTCGCAGGAGATCGCCAAGCGGATCGAGACGATCAACACGCATTCCTCGGAGCTCACGGCCCGCGTCGAGGCGGGCAACGAACGTCTGGCGAGCGTTCTTGCCGGGCTCGAGGAGGCCTCGCGCACCATGGAGCATCTCGGCGACGTGACACGGGGCGAGACGGAGACCCTGCGCGCCGCCAGGGAGACGCTCTGCCGTCTTGCGCGCCAGCTGGACGACGGACGCTCGGGCGCGCAGGAGCGTGTCGGATCGACCGAAAGCCAGGTCTCGCAGCTCCGCTCTGTCAGCGGCGAGATCCGCGGCATGCTGGGGCGCTTCGCCGAGGGGCGGCCCCCGGGACACATGGCCGCCGAATGATCGTGCCGACGAAGGTGCGGAAACCGGGCCGACAGCCCGTCATGGCCGGCCCCCGGCGGTTGCCCGGTGCCGACGCGCGCCGGGCCGGCGACGGCGGGCGGCACGGAGCGCGCCCGCAAGGGGACGTCAGAGCGTCGGCTTCTTCCGGAGCAGGCGCATGACGTCCGCCATCTCCGGCCCGGAGGCGCGCCCCGTCACCGCCTTGCGCAGCGGCATGAAGAGCGCCTTGCCCTTCCGTCCCGTCGCGTCCTTCACGGCGTTGGTCCAGGCCGCCCAGGTGCCGGCGTCGTAGGGCGGCTCGGCCAGCATCGCGAAGGCCTCGGCCACGAAGTCGCGGTCCTCGGCCTCGACCACGGGCGTCGCCCCGTCCCGGAAGAGGGTCCACCACTCCGCCAGCTCGGCGCGCGTGCCGATGTTGGCGCGCGCCACGTCCCAGAAATCGCGGGCGATCGCGTCGGGCACGCCAAGGGCCGCGATCTCGTCCGCCATCTCCTCGAAGGGCGTCTCC
The DNA here is from genome assembly GCF_052168335.1 of Roseicyclus sp. Lineage (GTDB taxonomy): Bacteria > Pseudomonadota > Alphaproteobacteria > Rhodobacterales > Rhodobacteraceae > Roseibacterium. The sequence goes on from NZ_JBQLZP010000475.1 coordinate 14,230, forward strand.
TGCAGGCTGCGCGCGGTCAGCGGCCAGAGGTCGTCGGCGTCGAACTTCGTCGGCGCCGCGCCGAAATGCGCCAGGTCGAACCCCTCCGCCAGTTCGTCGAGCGAGCGCGCCAGTTCCACCGGCTGCGACGAGCCGATGCGCGCCATGAAGCTGAGCAGCGCCATGGGCTCCACACCCGCCTTGCGCAGGTCGCGCAGCGACAGCGTGCCGAGGCGCTTGGACAGCGCCTCGCCCTGCGCCCCGGTCAACAGCGAATGGTGCGCGAAGGCGGGCGGCGTGCCGCCCAGCGCCTCGATGATCTGGATCTGCGTCGCGGTGTTCGTCACGTGGTCCGAGCCGCGCACCACATGGGTGATCCCCATGTCCATGTCGTCCACGACCGACGCCAGCGTATAGAGCACCTGTCCGTCGGCGCGGATCAGGACCGGGTCCGAGACGCTGCCCGCGTCGATCGAGATCGGCCCCAGGATGCCGTCCTCCCAGACGATCCGCTCCTGGATGAGCTTGAAGCGCCAGACGCCCGGACCGCGCTCGGCCCTGAGGCGGTCGCGCTCGGCCTCCGACAGCGCCAGGGCCGCGCGGTCGTAGACCGGCGGCAGGCCCATGTTGAGCTGCTTCTTGCGCTTGAGGTCGAGCTCTGTCGGCGTCTCGAAGGCCTCGTAGAACCGCGCCCGCGCGCGCAGCTCGTCCGCCGCCTCCGCATAGCGCCCGAGGCGCTCCGACTGGCGCTCCATCCGGTCCCAGGTGAGGCCGAGCCAGGCGAGATCCTCCTGGATCGCGGTGGCGAATTCCTCGGTCGAGCGCTCGGGGTCGGTGTCGTCGAGCCGCAGGATGAAGGTGCCGCCCGCCTTCCGCGCGATCAGGTGGTTGAACAGCGCCGTGCGCAGGTTGCCCACATGCAGGAATCCCGTGGGCGAGGGCGCGAAGCGGGTGACGGTCATCAGAACCTCCGGGCGGTGCGACGCGTCCTCTTTCACAGACGCGTGCCAAAGTCCATAAGGGGCCATGGAACGACGCAGCGACTGCACGGACTGGGTGGCCCCCGGCCTCGGCGAGATCGAGGC